>NZ_CP026001.1:398428-584322 GCF_003086775.1 Stenotrophomonas sp. ZAC14D1_NAIMI4_1 | reverse complement strand
CACCGCGTTCCAGCGCGGTGTTGCCCAGCAGTTCGGCGATGCCCTGGTCCAGGTTGTTCACCGCCACGTGCTGCACGGCCAGCAGCTGGAAGCTCTGGCCGGCATGCTGCGGGTGCTGGGACAGGGCAAAGGTGGCGCCTGCACCGAGCTGGCGCTCGCTTCCGCTGCCGCTGTAGAGCACCTGGCCCACGCGTAACGCATCCAACCGCGCCTGCGCCTCGGCGTTGGCCCAGCCGGGCTGGGCGAAACGGCCGGCGCGTGGCTGCACGTAGACCTCCAGTGCGGGCAGGGTGCCGGCATCGGCGCTGGACTGCGCGGCGACGGCGTTGACCTGCTCGCTGTGCCAGCTGGCCACGGTGCTGGCGTTGGGCACCAGTTGCTGGCGCTCGGCGAAGGCGGTGATGCCGTCGCTGGCCTCGGCCATGTCGGCACGGTGGAAGCGGAACGTGCCGCTGTCCGGCAGCTCCGCGCCCGGCTCGAACACCACCAGGGTGTGTGCGGCCTCATCGCCCTGCGCCTGCTCGATGCGCCAGGCCAGGCCGGCTTCGGCCAGCAGCCGGGTGACGAAGGCCCAGTCGGTTTCGCGGTACTGGGTGGTGATCGCTCGCACAGGCAGTTCGGCCTGCACGTCGAAGCGGAACACCGCCTGCGGGTAGTCGCCGAAGATCTGCTCGCAGATGGCGCGGGTGTCCTGGTCCTGGAAGATCACCGCATTGCGGCGCAGGCGCAGCAGGGCGGTCCAGGGTTCGAGGACCAGGCGGTAGCGGGCCAGGCCGCCATCGCTGCCCAGCTGCGCCGCTTCGGTGCACAGGCCATGCCACTGCCGCAGCGCGCCGTCGGCCTGGCGCAGCTGCAGGGCCAGCGGCTGTTCCAGCCAGGGCGCGAGGTCGAGGAAAGCGTCAGTCGCCAGGCAGTCGATCTGCAGGCGGTTGTCGCCACAGACCGATTCGGTGCCCTCGAAGCGCTCGACCACCAGGCCCTGTTCGGGGCCCTGCAGCTGGATCAGGCGTTCGCGGTGCGACAGCGAGGCGAGGGATGCAAGCAGGGAGGAGCTTGGGATGTCCATATCATCAGGCTCATGGCAGGGTAATCGTGATGTGGGCGGTGCGCTCGGGCATCTGCACCACGTCGTTGTAGGCGGCCAGCTGCTGGCGCGTCTCGTGGCCCAGGTAGGTGCGCACGCCGAAGAAGGCAACGATGCCGAAGCAGCCCACCACCACCGCCGGCAGCCACAACGGCACCACGCGGCGCAGGCTGTGGCGCACGTTGTCCGGCGGCAGCGCGTGCGGTGCGAAGCCGTGGCGCTTGCCCTTCAGGTAGACGATTTCATCGCCCAGTCGCGCGGTCAGGTAGCCCAGCTTCTCGGTGCCTTCGAGGCGGTACTTGCCCTCGAAACCCATCAGCAGGCAGTAGTGGTAGACCTCCAGCGACGGCAGGCGCGCGGCGCCCTGGCGGCGCAGCTCTTCCAGGCGATCGAAGAAGTGCTCGCCGGCCAGGTGCTCGCCGAACATGCGCAGCTGCAGCGGGTTGCGCTCCCAGGTCTCGTGCAGCTGCGACGGCTGCGACAGGATCGCCTCGTCCACGGCGGCACAGAAGGCGTACTTGGCCGCATAGACATCCTCCGAGGCCACGCCCAGGCGCATCGCATTGCGTTCCACGCCATCAAGGAACTTCTGCACGGTCTGCACGAAGCCTTCGGCATCGTTCGGCAGCTGGCCGCGCTTGAGCAGCAGCAGCAGGTAGAAGCCGTCGGACATCAGGTCCTGCAGGCTCTGCGGGTTGGCGGCCTGCGGCGTGGGGTTGGCCATCGCGCCGTTGGCGGTCAGCGAAGGCATCGGGCCCGGGGTCGGGGGCAGGGGGGAATTCATCATGAGGTCACCGCCACAAGTTCCATCTTCAGTTCGGCAATGCCGGCCGGCACGTAGATCATCAGCGACTGCGACTTGAGCATGCGCTCATACAGTGCGCCGCGTGCATCCAGCTCGAAGTAGTGGCTGCCCGGGCGCACCGGAATCGCCGCGGGCACCTGCGCCGCGTGGACCAGCTTCACGCCCGGCAGCGCGGACAGCACGCACTTCTCCACGTCGTCCGGCGCACCGACCTTGAAGCGGACCGGGACGCTCTGGATCAGTTCCTGCGCCGGCATCGATGCCGACACGGACAGGTAGAACGAGGCCTCGCCGTCGATGCGCTGCGAGTCCAGCCGGCCCAGGTGGTAGGACGGCTTGACCTCGTTGAGCGCGATCTTGAAGTAGCGCGTCGAGATCACCGTATCCAGCAGGGCACGCACGATCTCCAGCAGCTTGCGGAACGACGCTTCCGGCTGGTCGTGGCGGTACACCGGCAGGTCGCTGAGCTGGTAGGCGTTGGAGAAGGTCAGCAGTGCGCCCGCCATGCGCAGCAGCTCCTGGTGCAGGCGCTCGGGATGCAGCTGCGGATGGTGCAGCAGGTGGGCCAGCGCACTGAAGGAACTGTTGATGGTGTGCAGCAGCCAGAACGAGGCGATGTCGCCCGAGCGGAACTCGATGATGTTCTGCGACGTCTGCCGGTGCAGGCCATAAAGCGCATCCACCTTCGCCTGCAGTGCATCGAGCACCGCCCGCAGTTCGCGGTGCAGGAACGGCGAAGCCTGCAGCTGCGCGGAGGGCGGAATGAACTCGTCATCCAGCTCGAAGCCGCCACTGGACGTGCGCCGCACGCGCGCCACCGCGACGGTGCTGTACGCATCGCGCGGCTGGTCGTCGGTAAGCAGCTTCACGGCCTTGCTCAGGTACGACAGCTCGGCCTCGACCGCGTCGGTGAACAGGTCCTGTGTGTCCCGGTTGGCCTGGCGGTACCGCGCCAGCACCGTGCCTTCGGCGTCAGCGCAGTTGGCGCCATCGTCACGCAGCAGGGGCAGCGCCAGATAGACCACGGTGCTCTGGATGCCGGGCGGCAGCTCATGCAGCGACACCGCGTCGGGCAGGCTGTCGTGGGCGGGGGCGTCGTAGGTTTCGCCATCGGGGAACACCGCCGACAGGTCCAGCGGACGCAGGGTGCCACCGGACAGGGCGTGTGGATCGAAACGTACGCGACGCGCGCCCCATGCATACGGGTGCAGCGTCTGGGAAAGGTCCTGCAGTCGCGCCTCGTGGTACGCATCCTGGCGCTGGAAATGCTGGGGGCGCAGGAACAGTCCTTCACCCCAGAGAACCTTCGACATCCTGCTTACATAAGCCACGTTCAATCCTTGGAAATAGCTTGAAAAAAAAGCCCGCGCCAGCGGCGCCGCCGTTATCGTGCGGCAGGATGACAGCTGCCCGGCGCTTCAATGTGAAAGTGTGAATCACTCCACATATTTACTTGTTCGAGGCCTGGCCTCGCGTGGCAGATACTATCCCATCGTGGAATTCGAGTGCCAGAATTCTGGCAGCCATTCACTTTGCCCCCGCGCAGCGGATGGATGCGAGGCTGCCGGGATCGCCGGAGATCCGCGTCAACAGGGCCTTGCTGTCACTGGTCAACGCGCAGGCATGCACGCCGATGGTGACGCCGTCCTGGGGAAGCGTCTTGCCCTTGGTGTCGAAGGCCAGCCGCCAGCGGTTCTCGGCCGGGGCCCGGAACAGCGCCACCACGCCGAGGACTGCACTTCCTTCACTCAACTGCTCGGACAATTCCTGCCGCGCCCCGGGGGTCAGCACCACTTCATTGACCGAAAGCAGGTCCGCGCCCAGTGCGGCCTGTTCGCCGGCCTGGTCGAGGAAGGCATTGAAGGGGGCCTGTTCGAAGCGGTGAAGGCTGCGCAGGTGGTAGATCTTCACGACCGCTGCGGAGGCGCGCTTGTCGTTTCCGGCATTGAGGTTGGTGCCGGCGTACAGGCGCAGGGGGATGACGGGTGGGGCTTCTGGCTTGTCCTCGCGGATGCCAACGACCTGCAGGGTCTTGTCCATCGCCTTGCCCAGCTTGCTGTCAGAGGCGCAACCGGAAAGGGAAGAGGAGATTATCAGCGTCAAAAACGTGACGGATATCACGCGTTGAAATGAGAGGGGCTGCACATTCATGTGGTTGGATGGGCTCTGATGGTGGGTTCAAAGTCACGCAAACAGCGTGTTTTCCTCGCGAATATCACATCGGCATGTGAAGAATGTGTCCAGCAAATCCGCCATATTCTTGACGAAATTCACTATACCGATGCGTATTCGCGAATGTACACTTCCGGCGAATGGGGCAGGAATCCCGTGCGTTGTACCCGCGGAGATTCGGCTTCCTTCAGGAATTAATTTCGACGAGGGATCACTATGGAAGTGAAGGCAATGGGGAAGGCTGTGTACCGGCCGATGTTCGCGCTGATGTTGTTGTCGGGCCTTGCAGCCTGCTCCTCGTCGCCGAAGAAGGCAGAAGTCGTTCCGTTCGAGACGACGCTGAGCAACGCTGAGGCGCAGGTGACCGTGGGTGGCGCCGATGCGGCGATCACCGCGTTCGAGGAAGCCGCCAAGGCTGACCCGACCCGCAAGGAACCGTGGGTGCGCATCGCGCAGCTGCAGTTCGACCAGGGGCAGTACGCGCGTGCCATCGTGGCAGCCGAAGAAGTCCTGCAGCGCGACCCGGAAGATCTGGTTGCCGATGGCGTGATCACCGTTGCGGGCTTCCGCGTTGCCAACCAGTCGCTGACGCGCCTGCAGGGCCGTGGTGCACTGGCATCGGATACCGCCCGCAAGGAAGCGCAGACGCTGGCCAACACCCTGCGCACCACGATGGGTGACGCGATCCTCGCCGACCCGACGCCCAAGCCCAAGCCCCGCGCCCGCACCCGCACGACGCGTTCGGCCGCGCCGGCTGCAAGTCAGCCCGCCGCCCAGCCGGCCAAGCCCGCTGCCCGTTCGAACAACTCCGATCCGTTCCAGAACATCGGCAACTGATCCGGAACCGGCCCCAGTCAGGAGACACACATGGCCAAGAAGGAAAGCATCCAGAAGCGGCTGCAGAAGATCCGCCCGCCGCGCGTCCAGCTCACCTACGACGTCGAGAAGGGTGACGCGATCGAGCAGAAGGAACTGCCGTTCGTAGTCGGCGTGATGGGCGACTTCAGCGGCAATCCGGAACAGCCGCTGCCCAAGGTCAAGGATCGCAAGTTCGTCAACGTTGACCTGGACAACTTCGATGAAGTGATGGAAGGCGTCGCGCCGCGCGCGGTCTACCGCGTGCCGAACAAGATCAGCAACGAGGGCGGCGAATTCGGTGTCGAGCTGAAGTTCAACTCCATCGATGATTTCCGTCCCGAGTCCGTCGTGCAGCAGATCGAACCGCTGCGCCGCCTGCTCGAATCGCGTACCAAGCTGGCCGATCTGCGCAACAAGCTGGCTGGCAACGAGAAGCTGGAAGATCTGCTGACCGATGTGCTCAACAACACCGAGCAGCTGAAGCAGCTCGGCGCGACCAAGGAGGACTGATCGATGTCAGCCGAAGCCAGCCAACTGGCCACCCAGGCCACCGAACTGGAAGACGTCGGTCTTCTTGACCAGATCGTCGAGAAGAGCAAGGTCGCCAAGTCGCAGACCGAGCACGACCGCGCCAAGGACATCATCGCCGCCCTGGCGAAGGAAGTCCTGGACGGCACCGTCGTGGTCTCCGACAACCTCAACCTGACGCTCGACGCGCGCATCGCCGAGATCGACCGGATCATCTCCGAGCAGCTCAGCGCGGTCATGCACGCCGAGTCCTTCCAGAAGCTGGAAGGCAGCTGGCGTGGCCTGCACTACCTGTGCCAGCAGACCTCCACCGGCCCGAACATGAAGATCAAGGTCTTCAATTCGCCGCAGAAGGACCTGGTGAAGGACTTCAAGTCCGCCATCGACTTCGACCAGAGCGCGCTGTTCAAGAAGGTCTACGAAGAAGAGTTCGGCACCTTCGGTGGTGCGCCGTTCGGGGCGCTGATCGGTGACTACTTCCTCGGCCGCCAGCCGGAGGACATGTACTTCATCGAGCAGATGTCGCACGTCGCCGCTGCCGCGCACGCACCGTTCATCTCCGCCGCCAGTGAAGGCATGTTCGGCCTGGAGACCTTCACCGATCTGGGCAAGCCTCGCGATCTGGCCAAGGTGTTCGACACGGTCGAGTACGCGAAGTGGAAGTCGTTCCGCGAGAGCGAGGACAGCCGCTACGTCGGCCTGACCATGCCGCGCTTCCTGGGCCGCCTGCCGTACAACCCGAAGGATGGCACCACGGTCGAGGGCTTCAACTTCGTCGAAGAGATCGAAGCCGCCGACCACAGCAAGTTCCTGTGGTGCAACACCGCCTACGCCATGGGCGCGCGCCTGACCCAGGCGTTCGAGAGCTTTGGCTGGTGTGCGGCCATCCGTGGCGTGGAAGGTGGTGGCCTGGTCGAAGACCTGCCGACCCATACCTTCCGTACCGACGACGGTGAAGTGGCGCTGAAGTGCCCCACCGAAGTGGCCATCACCGACCGTCGTGAAAAAGAACTCAGTGACCTCGGCTTCATGCCGCTGGTGCACTGCAAGAACACCGACTACGCCGCGTTCTTCGGCGCCCAGTCGGCACAGAAGCCGAAGAAGTACAACACCGATTCGGCCAATGCCAACGCGATCCTGTCTGCCCAGCTGCAGTACATCTTCGCGGTCTCGCGTATCGCCCATTACCTCAAGGCGATGATGCGCGAGAAGATCGGCAGCTTCGCTTCGGCGGGGAACGTCGAGGAATTCCTGAACCGTTGGATCGCCCAGTACGTGCTGCTGGACGACAACGCCTCCCAGGAAGCCAAGGCCCAGTTCCCGCTCCGCGAGGCATCTGTGCAGGTTTCGGAGGTGCCGGGCAAGCCCGGTGTCTACCGCGCGGTGGCCTTCATCAGGCCGCATTTCCAGCTCGATGAGCTGTCTGTCTCGTTGCGTCTGGTCGCCGAACTGCCGGCGTCCGCGAAGAAGTCGTAACGATTTGCAGTACCTGAAGCGTCCAGGGGAGTTCACCCCCCGGATTGCAGTGACGCTTATTTCAAGAGGGCGTAGCCCCCCTTAACCGCCAGGCCCCCGCCTGGCACACCAAATCTCACGGAAGAACGGAATTTAGGAGACCAGATATGCAACACGCTTTCCTCTCGATTGACACCATCAAGGGCGAGTCGCACGACGACAAGCACAAGGACTGGATTGAAATCCAGTCGTTCTCGCAGGACCTGCTGCAGCCGCGTTCGGCCACCGCGTCGACCTCCGGCGGCACCACCGCAGCCCGCGTGAACCTGTCCCCGATCGAAATCACCAAGTCGATCGACCTCGCCTCCACGGCCCTGAACCAGGCCGCTTCCAACGGCACCACCTTCCCGAAGGCGCAGATCCAGTTCATGCGCGCCGACAAGGACGGCAACGCGATCAATTACTACATGGTCGAGCTGCTGAACGTGCTGGTCCACCGCGTCACCACCACGGTGGACAAGGAAGGCATGCCGCAGGAAGTTGTTCAGTTGAGCTTCGGCGCCATCAAGTGGACTTACCAGCAGCAGAAGCCGGAAGGCGGAGTTGGTGGCAAGACCGTGGCACAGTGGAGCGCAACCAAGAACATCCCGAACTACACCGTTTGATGTTGTGTCGCTGCGATGGCGCCTTGTGCGCCATCGCAGTCTGATCGTCAGGTGAGGCCAGGAACGGCCTCGCCTTTGCTGCACCGCTGCCGCCCGCACGGATGCCGAACCTGAGTGGATCGTCCAATGAAGGGACTCGAACCCAGCCTGCTGGAAAAACTGTTCGACGACGCGCCGAAGCAACCGGCCGGCGGGCCTGTATTCAAGTCCGTTTCGCTCGAGCAGTACAAGGAATCCATTGCCCGCGACCTGGAGGGGCTGCTGAATTCACGCGCCGCGTTCCAGGAAGGGGACATGAAGGAATTTCCCAATTGCCGTCAATCGTTGCTGACCTACGGTCTGGCGGATTTCTCGGCGATGAGCCTGGCCAATGCGTACGATCGCGCTGCGATCTGCCGTTCACTGGAGCAGGCCGTGGCGCGCCATGAGCGGCGCCTGCGCAATGTCAATGTCCATCTGGATGCAGGCAACCAGTTTGCAGGTGGCCTGCACTTCACCATCCATGCATTGCTCGACCTGGAGCCGGCCCGCGAGCCGGTCAGCTTCGACGCGATGCTGCAGCCTTCGACCCTGCAGTACCAGGTCAGCCGCGCACGTCGTACGCAGGCCGCCTGATGCAGGATCTGCTGCCTTACTACGAGCGTGAGCTGGGCTACCTGCGCCGCTATGGGCGGGAGTTTGCCGAGCGCTATCCGAAGATTGCCGGGCGCCTGCAGTTGTCTGCCGACGGCAGCCAGGATCCGCACGTCGAGCGCCTGATCGAAGCCTTCGCACTGCTGACCGCACGCGTCTCCAAGCGCATCGAGGATGACTATCCCGAATTCACCGATGCGCTGCTTGACGTGCTGTACCCGCATTACCTGCGGCCGTTCCCGTCCTGTTCCATCGCCTGCTTCGACATGGAAGGGGTGGCGTCCAAGTTGAGCGCCCCGGTACGGGTGCCGCGCGGCACCGCCCTGCAGAGCCGCCCGGTTCGCGGCGTGCCCTGCGATTTCCGCACCGCCTATGACGTCGTGCTCGCGCCGATCGGCGTGCAGCAGGTGGTCTACCGCAGCGTGGCCGATGCGCCGATGGCGACGACCCTGCCGGCCGGTACCGGCGGGCAGATTTCCCTTGGTTTCCAGCTGCTGTCCGACCAGCTGGGCTTCCACCAGCTGGGCACCGATCACCTCCGCCTGTTCCTCGATGGTGAGCCGTCGGTGCGCGCTGCCTTGCGCGACGCACTGATGCTGGGTGTGAAGGCGGCCTACGTCGAGTCCGACGGCGATGGCCGCTGGCGCCGCCTGGATACCGTGCCGCTCAGCCCGGTCGGCTTCGCCGACGACGAGGCGCTGATCGATTTCCCGGCGCGATCGCATCCGGCCTATCGCCTGTTGACCGAACTGTTCGCCTATCCGGAGAAGTTCGGCTTCGTCGACCTGCACCTGCCTGCACTCATCGCCAGCGCGAGCCGCCGCTTCACCCTGCACCTGGTGCTCAACGCGCAGGGGCAGGACCGCAACGGAACGATGGTGCTGGAGGAGCTGGGGCCGCACAACCTGCGCCTGGGCTGCACGCCCATCGTGAACCTGTTCAAGACCAGCGGGGAGCCGATCCGGGTCACCCATCGCACGGTCAACTATCCGGTGCTGGCCGATGCGCGTCGCGCGTTCGCCTATGAGGTGCATTCGATCGATTCGGTACACCGCATCCGGCAGACCCCGCAGGGCGAGCTGATCCAGGCGTTCCGCCCGTTCTATTCGCTGCAGCACGGTGAAGATCCCGAGCGCACCGGCCAGTACTGGGTGGCGCGCCGTGACGAGGACGTCGCGCGGCAGAGCCCGGGCTTCGAGACGGAAATCAGCTTCGTCGACCTGGCGTTCAACCCGGTGTTGCCGCAGACCGATACCGTCAGCCTGGAACTGACCTGCAGCAATCGTGACCTGCCCAACCAGCTCGCCTTCGGCGTGGCCGGCGGCGACCTGAACATCGAGGGCGGCAGCCCGGCCAAGGCGATCAGCCTGCTGCGCAAGCCGACCAAGCCGCTGCGCTTCCGCCATGGCCGCAATGCCCAGTGGCGCCTTATCTCCCATCTTTCCCTGAACCAGCTTTCGCTGACGGCCAGTGGCCTGCCCGCGCTGAAGGAGATGCTGCGCCTGTACGACCTGTCGGGCAGCAACGTCTCGGCGCGCCAGATCGACGGCATCCTCGAACTGGAACAGACCCCGGTCACCACCTGGATGCATGGCCGCCAGTTCGCCTCGGTGGTCCGTGGCCTGGAGATCCGGTTGACCCTCAATGAAGCCCATTTCGTGGGTACCGGTGTGGCCGCCTTCGCCCAGGTGATGGACCACTTCTTTGCACTGTACGTGCATGCCAACAGCTTTACTCGACTGGTGCTGGTGTCCAGCGACAGCGGGGAGGAGATCGTCCGATGCCCAGCGCGCAGCGGCGAATCGATCCTGGCGTAGCCCAGCAGCTGCTCGCCGAGCCCCACCGCTTCCAGTTCTTCCAGGCGGTCCGGGTCCTCGAGCAGGTGTTCCAGCGGCAGGGCGTCAAGCCCGGCCAGGCCGTGCCCATGCGGGTGCGCTTCCGCAATTCGCTCTCGCTGGGTTTCCCGGCCACCGAGCTCTCGGCCGAGGGCGAGGTCTATTCGCTGCAGGGCGACCGGCTGCAGGGGCAGGAGGCGATCGAGGAGGCACTGCACGGCGAGACGCTCGCCGAAGTGCACCTGACCCCGCAGTTCATGGGCCTGCTCGGTACCGCTGGCGCGTTGCCGCTGCACTACACCGAAACCCTGCAGCTGCGCGAGCTGTACCAGCGCGATCGCACGGCACGTGCCTTCCTGGACATCTTCTCCAGCCGCGCGGTGTCGCTGCACTATGCCGCCTGGAAGAAGCATCGCCTGGCCGTGCAGTACGAACTGGACCGGCGCGAGCGTTTCCTGCCGCTGGTGCTGTCGCTGCTCGGCATGGGCATGAGCGAGCTGCGCGATCGCCTGCACGAGGGCAAGGGCGACATCTTTGACGAAGCGGTGGCCTACTACGCCGGTGCGGTGCGCCAGCGGCCGGTGTCGGCAGCGCTGATGCAACGCGTGCTTTCGGACTACTTCAAGGTGCCCCTGCACGTGGAGCAGTTCGTCGGCGCGTGGTACCGGGTGCCGGCGGGGCAGGCAACCCGCCTGGGCCAGGCCAACGCCGTACTTGGCGCCAGCGCGCTGGCCGGCGACCGGGTCTGGCAGCGCGACCTGCGCCTGCGCCTGCGCATCGGCCCGCTGCGCCGCGATCAGTTCGATGATTTCCTGCCCGGCGGCAGTGCTGCCGAAGCATTGGCCAAATGGCTGTCGCTGTTGACTGGCGGCATTCTTGAATACGAAGTACGGCTGGTGCTGCGTGCCGAGGATGTGCAGGGCAGCGCACTCGGCAGTGGCGGTGGCGCCCGCCTTGGCTGGGACAGCTACCTCTGCACCCAGCCGCAGGTGACTTCGCGTGAGGACACCACCTATGGCATCCACACGCTGCAATGACAACCTGCCGGTGGCCGTCGCGCCGCCGGCCCCTGAACGGTTCCAGCAAGGAGTGCGCGTTTCCGCATGAGCATCAACCTCAAAACCCTGATCAGCAAGCTGGACGACACCTGCCGCCAGGCGGCCGAGCGGGCTGCGAACCTGTGCATGGCGCGCGGCAACTACGAGGTGGACCTGGAACATCTGTTCCTGGCGCTGCTCGAGCAGCCGCAAAGCGATTTCGTGTTGATCGCACGCCGCAGCGGCATCCTGCCCGAGTCGCTGGAGCGCGATCTCAACGACGAGATCAGCCAGTTCAAGAACGGGAACAGCCGCACGCCGGTGTTTTCCCAGCATATTCCCAAGCTGTTCGAGCATGCCTGGCTGATCGCATCGCTGGATTCGGAAACCACCCGCATCCGCAGCGGCCACCTGCTGCTGGCGCTGCTGACCGAGCCCGATCTGGCGCAGCTGGCCTACCGCGGCTCGAAGCTGTTCGTGCGCTTCAAGCGCGATGAGCTTAAGCACGACTTCGCCAAGCTGACCGAAGGTTCGCAGGAAGCCGTGCAGACGGTCCGCTTCGCCGACGCGTCGGCAACCGGCGAGCCGGCCGAAGGCGACGAGGTGGGGGCAGGGGAGGCCAAGGGCGGCCTGTCCAAGACTCCGGCGCTGGACCAGTTCACCACCAACCTGACCCAGCGCGCACGCGAGGGCAAGATCGACCCGGTGATCGGCCGCGACGGTGAGATCCGCCAGGTGGTGGACATCCTGATGCGCCGGCGCCAGAACAACCCGATCCTCACCGGCGAAGCCGGCGTCGGCAAGACCGCCGTGGTCGAGGGCCTGGCCAAGCGCATCGCCGACAAGGACGTGCCCGATGTCCTGCAGGGCGTCGAGCTGCACACCCTGGACATGGGCCTGCTGCAGGCCGGTGCCAGCGTCAAGGGCGAGTTCGAGAACCGCCTGAAGAACGTCATCGATGAGGTCAAGAAGAGCCCGCATCCGATCATCCTGTTCATCGACGAAGCGCACACGATGATCGGTGCCGGTGGCACGGCCGGCCAGAACGACGCGGCCAACCTGCTGAAGCCGGCACTGGCCCGCGGCGAGCTGCGCACCATCGCGGCCACCACCTGGAGCGAGTACAAGAAGTACTTCGAGAAGGATGCCGCCCTGGCGCGGCGCTTCCAGGTGGTCAAGGTGGAGGAACCCACCGAAGCACTGGCTGCCGCCATGCTGCGTGGCATGGTCGGGCTGATGGAGTCGCACTTCAACATCCGCGTGCTGGACGAAGCCGTGACCGAAGCCGTGCGCCTGTCGCACCGCTATATCAGCGGCCGCCAGCTGCCGGACAAGGCGGTCAGCGTGCTCGACACGGCCTGCGCCAAGGTGGCGCTGGGCCAGAGTGCCACGCCGGCCATCATCGAAGACACGCGCAAGCACCTGGATCGACTGCACGCAGAGATCAGCGCGCTGCAACGCGAATCCGCTGGCGGCAGCGACCATGGCGAGCGCCTGGCGGAACTGCATGTCCAGCAGAGTGAGGCGCAGGCGGTACTGGCCAGCAACGAAGAGCGCCTCGGCCGCGAACGCGACCTGGCCACGAAGATCGCCGCACTGCGCCAGCAGCTGGAGCAGGGCAGCCCGGAACCGGTCGAGCGCGATGGCGCTGCCGATGACGGCGACGGTGATGTCGCCGTCGCCAAGCCTGCCGCCAAGCGTGGCAAGGCGGCGCCCGTGCAGTCGCCGCAGCATGCCGAGCTGGCACGCCTGCAGGCCGAGCTGCGCGAGCTGCAGGGTGAGACCCCGATGGTGCCGTTGCAGGTGGATGGCACGGTGGTGGCCGAAATCGTCTCTGCCTGGACCGGCGTTCCGCTGGGCCGCATGGTGAAGGACGAGATCCGCACGGTACGCACGCTGGGCAACCTGCTGGTTGAACGCGTGATCGGCCAGGACCACGCGCTGGACGCCATCGCCCAGCGCGTGCGTACCGCCACGGCCCGGTTGGAAGACCCGAACAAGCCCCGCGGCGTGTTCATGTTTGTGGGTCCGTCCGGTGTCGGCAAGACCGAAACCGCACTGGCCCTGGCCGACATCCTGTACGGCGGCGAGCGCAAGCTGGTCACCATCAACATGAGCGAATACCAGGAAGCACACAGTGTGTCCGGCCTGAAGGGTTCGCCGCCGGGCTACGTCGGCTACGGCGAGGGTGGCGTGCTGACCGAGGCGGTGCGTCGCAACCCGTACAGCGTGGTGCTGCTCGACGAAGTCGAGAAGGCGCATCCGGACGTGCTGGAAATGTTCTTCCAGGTGTTCGACAAGGGCGTGATGGATGATGCCGAAGGGCGCGAGATCGACTTCCGCAACACGCTCATCATCCTCACCTCCAACATCGGTTCCTCGCAGATCATGCAGGCCTGCCTGAACAAGCCGGCCAAGGAAATCCCCGCAGCCGATGCGCTTGGCGAGGCCCTGCGCCCGGTGCTGATGCGTACCTTCAAGCCGGCCTTCCTCGGCCGCCTGAAGGTCGTGCCGTACTACCCCATCAACGATGACGTGCTGGTGCAGATCATCACGCTCAAGCTCGGTCGCATCCGCGACCGCGTCATCGCCAATCACAAGGCCACCTTCAGCTGGGACGACAGCCTGGTGGAGGCCGTGCTTGCACGTTGCACCGAAGTGGACTCGGGTGCGCGCAACGTTGACCACATCCTCAATGGAACCCTGCTGCCGGAGATCGCCGAAAGCGTGCTGGCAGCAATGGCCGAGGGGAACCGGATCAACGCCATCAAGGTCACCGCCGGCAAGAAGGGTGACTTCAAATACAAAGTGTCATGACACTGAGCAAAAGGAGAACGCTGATGGAATTCTTTGGATTTGACCGCGAAGCAGCCCTGAACCACTGCGACAGCCTGGAACTGGGCCTGGGTCGTGAGCTGGACCGCGTCCGTTCGTGGAACCGGCTGCGCCCGGAACACGTGATCGAACTGCTGGACACCGCCGTGCCGGCTGCCCGCCAGGACGCCCGCACCATCGCTGCCCAGATCAGCCGCGGTTCCTGGCGCATCCACATGGATGCCCCGGTCGTGGGCAAGCCGCAGCTGGTGAGCAATGCACGTGAAGTGCAGATCACCGCCGGTGGCCGCGACTATCGCCTGAAGATCAGCGAAGGCGTGCGCCTGCAGCTGGAAGAGATCGTCCAGGCGGCCTGATCGCCGTGTGCGCCTGCGGCCCGGGAGGGGCGCAGGCCACGCGGAAGCGGGAAGCGGAGGCAACCGATGCGTAAGTCGCATGCAGACCACCTTGAAAGTCGGGACGTCGGGGAAGCACCATGGAACTGGTAAACAGCCTGCGGGCGGCACTGGCCGGCCCGTCACACGCCCAGCGCTTCCTGCGACTGCATACGTCGCTGGGAAGCGATGTGCTGGTGGCCGAAACCCTCGATGGCGTCGAGCAGATCGACGGCATCGGCTTCCAGTGGACGATCACGGCGCTGTCGCTGGATGCGAGCCTGTCGCTGGCACCGCTGATCGGGCAGGGCGCGCTGCTGCAGCTGCAACAGGCCGATGGCAGCGTGCGGCCGCTGCATGGACGCATCACCGCCGCCGAGCGGCTGGGCAGCAACGGCGGTCTGGCGCGCTACCGGCTGCGCCTGCAGCCCTGGCTGGCCTTCCTGTCGCAGCGGGTTGACAGCTACGTCTTCCATGACAAGACCGTGGTCGAGATCGTCGAAGATCTCTTCGCCGATTACGGCACGTTGGCGCCGGCCTGGCGCTGGTCGCTGGGCGATGCCAGCCAGTACGCGCGGCGCAGCCTGACCACCCAGTACCAGGAAAGCGACCTGGCCTTCATCCAGCGCCTGCTGGCCGAAGAAGGCATCTATTACTGGTTCGAGCATGCCGGCGAGCCCGGCGGCGCGGACTTCGGCACGCATACGCTGGTGCTGGCCGACCACAGCCACGACACCGCCGAGCTGGGCGTGGTGCGTTTCCACCGCCGCGACGAGAGCGAGCGCAGCGACAGCGTGCAGCAATGGTCCACGGCCAACCGCTGGCGGCCGGGCAAGGTCGAGCGTGCCACTTGGGATTACCGCACCCTGGAACGCCGCCAGGCCAGTGCCGAGGCCGGGCAGGGCAACGACCTGGGCATCGTTGATCGTGATACCTGCGGTCCGTACGGCTGGCAGGACAATGCCCGCGGCCAGCGCCGCGCACAGCAGCACCTGGATGCACTGCGCGTGCGCGCGCAGACCATCGACGGCGCCGGCCAGTGGCGTGCTCTGGCGCCCGGCGCACGATTCGGCCTGTCGCAGCACCCGCAGGTAGGCGAGGACGCCCGTTTCCTGTGCCTGTCGGTGCGGCACCAGGCGCGCAACAACCTCGACGCCGAGGTGTTTGATGCGCTGGAGAAGACCTTGCGCCCGGCCAGCGTCGCGGCCCCGGCACTGCCCGGCGCACTGTCCGGGCTGGCCTATGGCGATGCACCCGGCGAGGTGTCCACCGCCTTCTACGACAACCGCTTCGTGGCCATTCCGTCTGAGGTGGTCTATCGCCCGCAGACCGAGGATGGCCACGGCGCGCACCTGCATCCGCGGCCGACGATCACCGGCACGCTCAGCGCGATCGTGGTCAGCGATGGCGACCCGCTGCTGTCCGACCGCGATCACCGCATCAAGGTGCAGTTTCCGTGGCAGCGCGGTGGCAACGCCAGCAACGGCCTGGTCCACCCCGGTGGCGACGACAACGCCCCGGCCAACGGCGGCGCCTGGACCTGGGTGCGGGTGATGACCCCGTGGGCCGGCGACAACTGGGGCGGCGTGGTGCTGCCACGGCGCGGGCAGGAAGTGCTGGTGGCGTTCCTGGAAGGCGACATCGATCGCCCGGTGGTGGTCGGCGCGGTCTACAACGGCCGTGGCCAGCAGAATGCGCAGCACAACCAGATCAACGGCGGTGGCGGCAACGCCACCGGCAACGCGGCGGCGTGGTTCGAGGGCAATGACCACGCGGCGGTGTATACCGGCTTCAAGAGCCAGGCGCTGGCTGACAGCCAGGGCGGCACCGGAGGCTACCAGCAGCTGCGGTTCGACGACACGCCCGGGCAGGGCCGTGCCCAGCTGTCCACCACCCAGCACGAAACCACGCTGACGCTGGGCCACCTGAAGGGCGGCCAGGACAACGTGCGCGACGGCGAGCGCGGCTTTGGCGTGGAGCTGGCCACGCAGGCACAGGGCGCACTGCGCGCTGGCCGCGGCCTGCTGCTGACCACCGAGCAGGGCACGCCGCAGATGGCCGCGCCGCAGGCGCTGGCGCAGCTGCAGGAAGGACAGCAGCTGCTGCAGCAGCTGGCCGAATCGGCGGCCAACCAGCAGGCGCAGTTGCCGAGCGACCCGGCCGAACTGCCCGCGGACACCACGCTGGGCGAGCTGCAGGACCACCTGCGTGCGACCCACAGCGGCAGCACGGCCGGCAGCATCACCGGGGGTGATGGCGAAGCACCCGGCTGGAGCGCCCCGATTCTGCTGGGCAGTGGCGTGGCCGGCGTACTGAGCCTGACCCCGGCCGACCAGGTCTGGGTGAGCGGCACGCACACCACCCTGGCCAGCGGCGTGGCGCTGAACTGGATGACGCAGGGATCGCTGACGCTGGCGGTTGCCGGCGGCCTGGTGCTGTACACCGCCGGTGTGCAGCCCAGCGGCGAGAGCCCGAACCAGGAACGCGGCATCGCACTGCACGCCGCGCAGGGCAAGGTGAGCGCACGCGCGCACAAGAACCAGGCGATCGTGGCAGCCAAGACCCAGGTGCGCATTGCCAGCACCGAAGCAGACGTGATGCTGTCGGCGCCGAGCAAGCACCTGCTGGCGACGGCGGCGGGGGCCTACATCCGGATCGAGGGCGACAACATCGAGCTGGGCGCGCCGGGGAAGGTGGAGTTCAAGGCGAGCCAGCGGGAGTGGGTGGGACCAGCGAGTGTGCCGGGGGAAGCGAAGTCCAACGATGGCAAGCTTGCTCTGTGTCCGACCAAGGCGGCCAACGCGGAACGCGCGGGCGCAGCCGTTGTGCCAGTGAGCTGATGCCATGGGTTTCTCACATAGGCAGATCCTTGAGTATCCCATTGCCATCATCAGCGAATCGGTGCTGGATCTCGTCCCGTTGCTGAGCTCATTCCGGACGCTCAGCCTGGAGCCCCAGGCTGTCGCCTTGCCGGCGGGGACGTGTCCGCACCTGGTCTTGCTTGATGGAGCCAGTCCGGATCTGCGAGTGGCGCTGCTTGATGAGCTCGAAAGCACCTATGTGACAGGTGAACCGCGCGGTCTTCTGGCACTGCTTGGAAGCAATGCCCCGGTTGATCAGGTTGCCAGCCACCTTCGCTCGATGATGTTCCGGCGGAAGCCGGGCAGTGACCGGTACTGGATCAGACTCCATGATCCCCGCGTCTTCATGCACCTTCCGCGGATTCTTTCGCCTGCCCAGCTGCACGGCTTGATGGGGTCGATCGATGTGTGGTGCTGGCGGGATCTCGATCTCGGCACCTGGACGTGTACGGCGCGGCCGGCAGAGGACAAACCGCACGACGAATCCTGGAGCGAGTCGCAATGGGATGCGGTCTTCAGAGTCGAGCTGGTCAACCGGACTGCTCGCGAGATCGCCAGGCTCGCACCGGGCACGCTGGCGTCCTCCGCTCTCCATGAGCGCATCGATGCGGCGCTGCGTCGGGCGATCGAGCAGGAAGGAATGGTTTCGACGGAGGACCAGCAGGCATTTGCCGTCGACGCGGTTCTCCATGGCGATGCCTTGTTCCTGCATCCAGTCATGAAGCGGTGTCTCAGCGACATGCGGCAGAGCGGAGGAACCTATCTGGGTGCAACTGCCGACCTGGATCTTGAAGCACTGACCCGTAGCATGGAAACGGCGGACCAGGCTGCGCCGGAATCCGCGCGGCGATGGCCGGAAAACGAAATCACAGGAGTGGGAAATGTCTGAGTTCAAGCCAGGTTGGTATGTGGTTTCCGAACCCGATGGCGAGGGACGAACCTCGCTCAAGTACTTTGCCGAGCGGAATTTGGTCACCTGTGAGTGCTACAGCACCAGCGACGGTCGACAGATCTATGTGTGGGGCAATCGAGAGCGCCCCGCGGGAAAGAAGGAAGCCTGGAAGGCCACCTACAGGTTCGTAGCGACGGACCAGGGCGGCCAGTGGGACAACGAGAAGACAGCTGCGACCAAGCGTGAGGCCGGCGCCGGCAGCACTGCAAAGGTGCTTTCTCCCTGCGAGGATCTCACCAAGCACTGTCCTGCCTGTGATCGCAAGGGCCTCCTGTTGATGCCGTTGCGCTATGCCGTCGCCAGAACGGATGTCAATGCGTGGGCGCAGGCGCCGCAGCTTGCAGGCAGTTTCGCTGGTGGGGGAAGTGCCGTGCAGCTGCCTCGTGCGCTCGCACAGTACACCCTGCGCACAGTGCGGGAAGGGTATGTGTATGTCTTCAATGAGCATCTTGGCGCGAGGGGCTGGAAGGCCTATCTGGCAGACGCCAAGGGCTATCTGACGGAATTCGACATCCACAGTTCCCAGCCGCCAAGCCTGGAGGACCTGGACAATGCTCCCTGCGGTCGTCGGGCAACCTCGGAGATGGCGCGGTGCGTTCCCATTCCCGATGCGCACATCCCAGGCAGGGTCGGCAATGTGTGGATGGCGTTCTGCGATACGCCATGGACAGCTGCCGTACTGAAAGAGCACATGGACAAGCCTGCGGTGCGGCAGGCGAACATGCGCAAGTTCGACGGTGCGGCCTGGTGCCAGTCCAAGGGCGAAGCGGAGCAGCCGCATGCAGGCGCGTTGGCCGCGCATCACGCGGAGGTGGCGGAGTTCAAGGTTGGCGGTGATCTGTTTGAACGGATGATGCAGCCGATCCGTTTCGCATGGCCGTTGGGGCTTGATGCCGGCCAGCAGAGCTCGTCACCAGCGTTTGCCGATTCCCTGAGTCCATTCAACAGTGCGGTTGGGCAGGTTCCACAGTTGCTTGAGGCAGCAAGGCAGGCTGGCAAGGACATCAAGGTGGCGATGGTCGCGCTTGACGATCCGATCGGGATTGCGATGGATCTGAACTCCCAGATCATCCGTCGTACCCATGCATGGACAAACGAGCCCTTGCGTCGTTGGAAGCGGGAGAGCGCGCAGGCGATCGATGCCATTGCCATGGCGGTGCGGCACAATGCAGTGCAGCGAACCAGTGAAACGCGTTCCACGGTTGCCGGTATCTTCGGCACCCTGTTCCCAGCGCACTCCAGTGGTGCCTACCGGGGGCGCAATGCCGGCGAGAAGATGGAGTATGCGGGCTACATCACCGAGGAAGAGGCTGACCGTCTCGGAACCGATGCCTGGCAGAGCGATCACATCGATCTGTTCGACAACACCAAGAAGAAGCAATACATCGAGGTCGAGTACCCGGCTGAACTGTCTGCCTTCGAGAAGGCAACGGTCGAGCCGCTCGATGTTGCATACCTGGCGTGGATGGGCTCTGACGCGTACAGAAATCACTTCATTCACAATTTCGACAAGCGAAACATAGACAGCGGTATCGCCTATGTGCACAAGGCAATGCTAGTGATCACCGACGCCACGGCCAGGGCGAGTGTCATGCGCTTCCTCATGGACCGTCTCGGAGAGGATCCCGAGAAGCCGGGATCCGTAGAGGTCCGTGCCCTGGCGGCGAACCAGGAAGAGATCATCAAGGGCTGGGCCGCGGCCATGAAGGATGGTGCCATCAACAAGGACGGCACCAGTTGGGCGGATGCGTCTGAGAAGATCTGGGGTGTATTCAATACCGTACTGACCAGCGACGGCTACAAGTCTGCAATGGCGGGCGGTCCGGCGCCTGTTGGCGGGAAGTGGATGCAGGTGGCCATGCATGCCATTGCAAAGTATGCGTATCAGATCAGTGGACCCGTTGTTTCAAGACTGAGTGGGCTTGGAGACGGTGCGATTGGCTGGATGGCTGCAAAGCTGCCTGAACGACGCGTCATCTCACTGCTCGGAGCCCTTGCAAAGACAGAAGATCCAAACACAAGACTGAGACTGATCGATCTGCGCACAGAGGCAACGCGAAAGCAGGCTACAAGAATGGTGGCCTCGGCACTGGCGAGCATCTCTGGCGGGAACTCGCATCAGTACCGTAGTGCAGTGCGCGCATCGCTGGACAACATGGAGGACGCCCGAGGCCGACGCTACCCCTATCAGGCCTTCTTGATCGTGGATGAAAGCGAGGCGCAGAGGCTGGTGCAGATGCGGGGCGCTCAGCGCGATCTGCATATTTCCCAGTCCGTCATCGTCCGGCACGAAGAGTTCGACGCCCTGTTGCAGCGCAATGTCAGGCGCGTTTTCGATCTCGATTTCAAGGTGGGCGTCGTCTCCAACATCTTCACCGCGTTCAGTCTTGGACGAGCGTGGGACGAGATGAGGAAGGCGAAGGCCGAAGAGAAGGACGTGAAGATAACCAACTTCGCAGGTGGCGTCGCTGGCCTGACGGGCGGTTTGATGGAGCTGAGTGCGGGCGTCGCCAAGAAGCATCCGTGGTGGGCTGGCAGCCACGGCATAAGGCTGCGGGCACTTTCGGGCCAGTTGAGCAGCAGGGCGGGATTGTTGGGCGGCATCGGCAAGTTCCTTGGTGCCGCCGCGGGATTGATCGGAGGTACGCTGAGCATCATTGATGGCTACCAGGACATCGGCCTTTCGCGTGGCTATGGCATCTGCATGATCGTCCTCGGCCTGGCAAGCATCATCGCTGCGATCCTGCTGTTCACCACGTTCGCTTTCGTTGGCTTGATCATCGGCCTGGTGGTCGCGATCATCACTTTGATCGTTGCCTACTTCAAACCGACGAAGATCCAGAAGTGGCTGGATGCCTCCTATTTCGGAAAGCACAAGAGCCGGAAATTCGATACGCTTCAGGATGAGATGAGTGGCCTGCAGGCTTTGGGTGAGGAGGATTGATGTATACCGGTTGGATGCGCGAGTTTCCCGAAGGTGGTTTCCTTTCGCCCCAGGAGAATGCCTCGCGCTTCAGTCCCAAGGTCGAGCAGGACGTCGCTCCCGACGAGAGAGCTTCGCTGGTTCACTTCAATTCGACATACGTCGACCTGATTGATCGGCGCTTCAGGCTGCGGGGCATGGTGTCCACCACCATGGTCCTGCTTGGAACCATCGGGCTGTTCCTGCTCGGCTTCTTCCTCCTGTTCACCCTGGTGATTCCGAATCTGGAAGGCGACTTCTGGGACTGGGTCATGTATGCCATGGTTGCAGTGTGCGTTGTTGGCGCTCCTGTACTGTTCTGGCACACGACACTCAAGTACGAGTTCTTCACGTACGTCTGGTATCCGACGCGATTCAATCGCCGTAACCGGATGGTCTACTTCTTCACCGGAGGCAAGGAAGGGGCAGTCCGGGTGCCGTGGGATGACGCGGTGTTCTACATCGGTCGGGGAACCACCCAGGACTTCCTGCGCGACCTGCGCTGCAGCATCGTTGACGACCGGGTGGTCAAGCGCACCTTCGCCGTCGGGCACTACTTCGATGACGAGCAGAAGATCAAGGGAATCTGGGAGTTCGTCAGGCGCTACATGGAGAATGGACCGGAGGCCGTGGTCGACAGCATCGACGACCGGCAGATGAACCTCTCGGTGAAGCCGTCCTGGCGCAACTGCTATCTGTTCGTGGTTGCCAGCCTGGGGCCCGCCATGCTGGGTGCCCGATTCGTGTTGATGCCGCTGCTGTTGCCTCTCGTTCTGTGCCGCTGGCTGGTCCTGAAATCCTGCCGTATGCCAGTGTGGCCGCAGTGGGTAGAGGACGAATGCGCGATCGATGCCAATGACCCTCTGAGACTGGTCGAGCCGGAGGTCATGGCGCAGTTCGAGCCAGACCGTCGGCCGGTCTGATCTGAAGGGTGGCGCTTGGGTGAACAGCGCTGGGCAAGCAGTGCGGCATGAGGCTCACATCAGCCGTGTCGAGGAGCCAGTTCGCCGGCTGACTCGTGGCGGCCCTGCGCCCAAGGCGGCGTCCTCGACGTCCGCTTGCTGGCAGCAATGGCCGAGGGGAGCCGGATCAACGCCATCAAAGTCACCGCCGGCAAGAAGGGTGGCTTCAAAAGTGTCATGACACTGAGCGAAAGGAGAACGCTGGTGGAATTCTTTGGACTTGACTGCGAAGTAGCCCTTGACCGCTGCGACAGCCTGAAACTGGGCCTGGGTCGTGAGCTCGACCGCGTCCGTTCGTGGAACGGGCTCCGTCCGGAAGCGGCCTGATGGCCGTGTGCGCCTGCGGCCCGGGAGGGGCGTAGGCCACGCGGAAGCGGGAAGCGGAGGCTGCCGATGCGTACGTCGCATGCAGACCACCTTGAAATTCAGGACGTCGGGAAAACACCATGGAACTGGTAAACAGCCTGCGGGCGGCACTGGCCGGCCCGTCACACGCGCAGCGCTTCCTGCGACTGCATACGTCGCTGGGAAGCGATGTACTGGTGACCGAAACCCTCGATGGCGTCGAGCAGATCGACGGCATCGGCTTCCAGTGGACGATCACGGCGCTGTCGCTGGATGCGAGCCTGGCACTGGCACCGCTGATCGGGCAGGGCGCGCTGCTGCAGCTGCAACAGGCCGACGGCAGCGTGCGGCCGCTGCATGGACGCATCACCGCCGCCGAGCGGCTGGGCAGCAATGGCGGCCTGGCGCGCTACCGGCTGCGCCTGCAGCCCTGGCTGGCCTTCCTGTCGCAGCGGGTGGACAGCTACGTCTTCCATGACAAGACCGTGGTCGAGATCGTAGAGGACCTGTTCGCCGATTACGGCGCGTTGGCGCCGGCCTGGCGCTGGTCGCTGGGCGATGCCAGCCAGTACGCGCGGCGCAGCCTGACCACCCAGTACCAGGAAAGCGACCTGGCCTTCATCCAGCGCCTGCTGGCCGAAGAAGGCATCTATTACTGGTTCGAGCATGCCGGCGAGCCCGGCGGCGCGGACTTTGGTACGCACACGCTGGTGCTGGCCGACCACAGCCACGACACCGCCGAGCTGGGCGTGGTGCGTTTCCACCGCCGCGACGAGAGCGAGCGCAGCGACAGCGTGCAGCAATGGTCCACCGCCAACCGCTGGCGGCCGGGCAAGGTCGAGCGTGCCACCTGGGATTACCGCACCCTGGAGCGCCGTCAGGCCAGTGCCGAGGCCGGGCAGCGCAACGACCTGGGCATCATCGACCGTGATACCTGCGGTCCTTACGGCTGGCAGGACAATGCCCGCGGCCAGCGCCGCGCACAGCAGCACCTGGATGCACTGCGCGTGCGCGCGCAGACCATCGACGGCGCCGGCCAGTGGCGCGTGCTGGCGCCCGGCGCACGATTCGGGCTGTCGCAGCACCCGCAGGTGGGTGAGGACGCCCGTTTCCTGTGCCTGTCGGTGCGGCACCAGGCGCGCAACAACCTCGATGCCGAGGTGTTTGATGCGCTGGAGAAGACCCTGGGCCCGGCCAGCGTCGCGGCTCCGGCACTGCCCGGCGCACTGTCCGGGCTGGCCTATGGCGATGCCCCCGGCGAGGTGTCCACCGCCTTCTACGACAACCGCTTCGTGGCCATTCCGGCTGAGGTGGTCTATCGCCCGCAGACCGAGGATGGCCACGGCGCGCACCTGCATCCGCGGCCGACGATCACCGGCACGCTCAGCGCGATCGTGGTCAGCGATGGCGATCCGCTGCTGTCCGACCGCGATCACCGCATCAAGGTGCAGTTTCCGTGGCAGCGCGGCGGCAACGCCAGCAACGGTTTGGCCCACCCGGGTGGGGACGACAACGCCCCGGCCAACGGCGGTGCCTGGACCTGGGTGCGGGTGATGACCCCGTGGGCCGGCGACAACTGGGGCGGCGTGGTGCTGCCACGGCGCGGGCAGGAAGTGCTGGTGGCGTTCCTGGAAGGCGACATTGATCGCCCGGTGGTGGTCGGTGCGGTCTACAACGGCCGTGGCCAGCAGGATGCGCAGCACAACCAGATCAACGGCGGTGGCGGCAACGCCACCGGCAACGCGGCGGCGTGGTTCGAGGGCAATGACCACGCGGCGGTGTATACCGGCTTCAAGAGCCAGGCGCTGGCTGACAGCCAGGGCGGCACCGGCGGCTACCAGCAGCTGCGCTTCGACGACACGCCCGGGCAGGGCCGCGCCCAGCTGTCCACCACCCAGCACGAGACCACGCTGACGCTGGGCCACCTGAAGGGCGGCCAGGACAACGTGCGCGACGGTGAGCGTGGCTTTGGCGTGGAGCTGGCCACGCAGGCACAGGGCGCACTGCGCGCTGGCCGCGGCCTGCTGCTGACCACCGAGCAGGGCACGCCGCAGATGGCCGCGCCGCAGGCGCTGGCGCAGCTGCAGGAAGGGCAGCAGCTGCTGCAGCAGCTGGCCGAATCGGCGGCCAACCAGCAGGCGCAGCTGCCGAGCGACCCGGCCGAGCTGCCCGCGGACACCACGCTGGGCGAGCTGCAGGAACACCTGCGTGCGACCCACAGCGGCAGCACGGCCGGCAGCATCACCGGGGGCGATGGCGAAGCGCCGGGCTGGAGCGCCCCGATTCTGCTGGGCAGTGGCGTGGCCGGCGTGCTGAGCCTGACCCCGGCCGACCAGGTCTGGGTGAGCGGAACGCACACCACCCTGGCCAGCGGCGTGGCGCTGAACTGGATGACGCAGGGCTCGCTGACGCTGGCGGTTGCCGGCGGCCTGGTGCTGTACACCGCCGGTGTGCAGCCCAGCGGCGAGAGCCCGAACCAGGAACGCGGCATCGCACTGCACGCCGCGCAGGGCAAGGTGAGCGCACGCGCGCACAAGAACCAGGCGATCGTGGCGGCCAAGACCCAGGTGCGCATTGCCAGCACGGAAGCAGACGTGATGTTGTCGGCGCCGAGCAAGCACCTGCTGGCGACGGCGGCGGGGGCCTACCTCCGGATCGAGGGCGACAACATCGAGCTGGGCGCGCCGGGGAAGGTGGAGTTCAAGGCGAGCCAGCGGGAGTGGGTGGGGCCGGCGAGTGTGGCGGGGGAAGGGAAGGTGCCCTCGGGTGCATTCAGAGGATGCGATTACAAAAACCAGGCTGCTGCGGCGGATGGAGCAGCAATTGTCTAATGCAAGCGATGTGGCGCTGGAGATCATCGCCGACGCGATCCGCGATGTCGACGGCGCGAGACGTTGGAATTTCCATCTCTTGATCGATCCAACTCTAGTGGACCCGCTACCGGAGCTGGAGTGCGGCGAGAGGCGGCGGACCAGAGTACCTATCGATCCAACATTGATCAGCGAAGCTCACTGCCCCTATCTGGTTCCTGTCCGCGAAGTCGGGCGGGATCCATTGATTGACGCTGCACTTGCCCGCGCGATGCGCGAAGTAGAGGGGGATTCATCACTTCCTGCTGGAGCGCGATCTGTCTGTGCTTTCATAGCGGGTAAGGCTTCCGCTATCGAGATGGCGAGACGTCTCGCTCGTAGTGCAATTACATATTCTGACGGCGAACGAAAATTATTCCGTTTTTGGGACCCGAGGGTCATGGACCTGCTGCGCCAGTTCATAAGTTCTGATGAGATCAGTCATCTGATTCTCCCGGCCGAGCGGTGGTGCTGGATTGCCCGGGGTGGCAGGGCTGAAGTGCTTGTATTGGATGAGGTGCTGCGAGAGACGATGGGTCGCGATGCTTTAGACACACGTCGGTTCAAGCACTTTGGGCGTATCAACAAAGTGTTAGATGCTCTTGATCTTGATCCGACGTCCTATCGAAACATTGATTGCACCAGGATCGATCGCGATATCCGGGATGGTGAGCGACGCTGGAAGCTGCAGAGTGACTACGAGATGGTCAGTTATGCACTTCACAGTTACCTCGTTGGTAAAAACTTCGATAATGACATTGAAGTGAAGCGGCACATGGAAGCTGCGGTTCAAATTGGAAATTCGCCGGTCATGGCGCTTGAGTCGCTGGATGAGCAGTTCTGGATGGCCATTGCGGAGCGCAAAGGTCATCAAGGGCACTAAGGAGCAGAATATGGCAGACACCGGAATCGTCGGCGCGCGCACCAAAGCCAAGGCAAAGACCCACCAGGCGACGGGAGACAAGTGCCCCAATTGCGTGAAGCAGGGGTTGGCGATCCTGCCGGTCACCTATACCGCACTACCGGTAGGAATGAGGCCGTTTGGTCCCTTCGGTGGCGCCGCGCTAGGTATGTCTCCGGAGCTGGCGCGCGGCTTGACGGCCTTGGACAATGGCTTCTCTGGCCAGGAGGAGGTGAAGCAGCATTGGTACGTGATGAGGGCGCTGCCGCCAGGCTTCTTGTATGTTCTAAAGGTCGATGGATCCTGGGACGCCTATGAGGTCAATAAGCTCGGCCTGCTGCGACGATTCCCCGTTGATCTCCTGCCACAGAAGCCTGGGCCGGAGGCTGCGTGCTCAAGGGCGGAGCACAATGCACACGCCCTTCAGGCGATAGTGCTCGACCCTAAGAAGGATGAAAAGGTTTGGATCGCATACAGCCGCTATCGTTGGACCAGTGGAGTTCTTGCAGGCTACGCGAAGGATGAAGATGGCCGTCGGTCCAAGCGGATGCACGAGCTTGACGTTGTGACTGCAGCATCCGCCCAGCTGCTTGGTGCAGGAAGCAGCATTCCGTTTGCAATGCAGTTGCCAGAGCGTTTGGACGGGTACGTATCTGATTACGCGCCTGCCGTAGTGCGGAACCGCATCAACGAACATCTTCTGGAGCCGCTCTATGAGCGCGGGCTTTCAGGCGAGCTTCTGATGCTTGATTCCAAGTCACCATTCTTTGTCAAGTCGACAGTTGATCAAATTTCGCAGGAAGTTCCAAGAAAGACGGGGATTCTGCTTGTTCTTCCAGACGCGGTGGGCGTGACTGCTCAGATTAATCACAATCGCAACCGCGCGTCCGCCCTTGCTGCCGATGCGTCTGGAATGGTTGATCCAGAGAAGGCGCGACGACGCGTTGTATCAGAGATGATCGAGGGGATTAGAGCCAGCGCGGAAGCGAATCCAGGTCCGTGGTGGAACAAGAACTACGGGCCGGAACGCTATCTAAAACATATCGACGAGGCAAAGTGGCGAGAGGCGTTGGCAACCTCGGAGGAGTTTAAGAGGTACATCGAACAAACGAAGAGCATAGGTGCCGACTTCTGCGTCTGGAAGGAGTCTGCGGCCTGGGATGCTCAACAACGCTATGACTTCGATCATCAAGATCATCAGAGTGCATTGGACTTCGAGTCGATGGTTGTTCAGTGCGTTGCTGGGTCCGGTGTCGATGAGAACGAAAGAAAGACCGTCTGGGAACCTGTGTTAGACCTCCCTGACTCTGATCCAGGCAATTGGTTTTCCAAGGCGCTGGCCGCCTCCGATGAGGGCGCGCTGAAGCTGATGGAAAGCGCTCCGCCGACCTTCAAGGACAAGCTGGATTCAGTTAGCCTCGGGAAATCCATTGCGTCCGAGCTGTTGATTGGAAGCGGAGCCATCGAACGATTAAATGCCATCCGGAGATCCATTCGTATCCAGCGAGCAGCAAATCAGGCAACCGCTTCCCTTATCGCGACTGCGACTGGCGTTATGGGGAGGCTTCAACAGAGTCGGCCCGACCAGTTCGCCATGCTTTTGCGAAGAGTCACAATCGCAGGTCTGGTTAGAGATGACTTGGTCATTGTACCCGAAGTGCACCGCACCACCTGGCAGCGGATTTCTCAATGGATGATGGAAGTGGCAACTGGCCCTGCAAGAATTGATTCCAGAGCCGCAGCAAGCGTGGGTCCGATGGTCGATGGCATGGAGTACATGAGGACTCGCGGCAACTTCCGTCAACAGGGATGGGTGCTTTCTGAGGCGGTGAACGGTGCGGTTCTATTTTCTGAGCCACGTACGCAGGACGAGATGGCGGAAGTCGCTTTGTGGATAGTTCGTAAGGTGCAGACCGGCGAGCAATTGAATGAGGCTGCTTTGCGGCGTTTGGGGCTGGACGCTATTGAAACAAGAATTCCTTCGACGGAGGTTCCTGAGAATCCCTTGCTGAGGAGTCATCTGGGGAGAATCGCTGCAGGCGCGGATGCAATGATGAGCTCGGCTGTTCTTCTCTTCCAAGCCACGTCGATCTGGGGGGCGGTATCTGAATTCAAGAAGGGAAACAATAGGGCTGAAAATGGAGTGAAGCTCTTCGCGGCGGGACTCGCGGCAGTGAGCGCAGGTCTGGAGCTGCGGGTTGCTGTCCAGGTGCTTGTCGCTCGAACCTCCGCAACAGAGCTGGTGCCGGTGAGTGCTTTTGCCGCAAAGCTTGGGTTGTACGCGGGTGTAGCGGATGGTCTCTTCACCGTGTATCAAGGTGCACAGAAGGTTGCAAAAGGTGATTCGGATTCCGGTTGGTGGACAGTTGGTTCTGGTGCGGCTGCCATCGCTGGTTCGGTCGCCGCGTTCGGCTTTACTACTGCCGCACTTGGGGCGACTGCGGGTGGCGCGGCGTCCGCAACGGTTCTTGGGATAACGCTTGGACCAGTGGGCTGGTTGCTCATTGCCGTTGCAGCTTTGGGGCTTGCGGTATACATGGCAATCCAGGCGTTCGGAACTGCTGACGATGAGCTTTCTCCAGTTGAGTTCTGGCTGGACAATGGTGTTTTTGGGCGTCGTAGAAGGATCTCGGGTGACATCGTCAAAAAGAATCCCTTCGCGACGGCGAGCGGAGAGAGTGTCGCGGCATTCTCAGGACTTGAAGATGAGGTGTATCAGTTCCAGCGCGTGACCCTGGTTGCAGCGGCAGATCTGAGTCCGATTGCCAACGGCAATGCGACACTTGGAGTCTACGAAATCGCTCTTCCTAGATATGCGAAGGGTGCTGCGCTCTCGGTTACGTTCTTTGGCTTTACTGAAGATGGCAAGAAGGTAGTAGTTTCATCTTTTGATTTGCTGGATGGCGAGCCCCGTGCGCGGAACTTCAAGAGAGGAATCAGGCTCACCGGGGGTGAAGGTCAGCCCGATGTTGAAGTGGATGAGACTGGTGCTGCCGTAGTCAAGGGGAGACTTGGATCTGGTCGGGGTATGACAGTGGGAATGATGAACACAATCGGGCGATGGTTCGACGACAAGGCTGAGCGGTATACGGAGGTGGTCGGCTTCGGAATGAAGATTGTATATTTCCCGGATAGAATCGCCATTCCTTCCTTGTCGACTAATCTCGAATTCCCCACAGCCAAGAAGAATTAGTTCCGATGAATAAAAGTGCCCGTGATGCTCTGTTTGGCATGAGTAAGCTTCCCGAGAAAAGTGGAGTCTGGGGAAGGTTGCTTAAGTCCGGAAAGATGCCTCCCGAATTGGGGCCGGCGTCTGTCAAGGCGATTCAGTCAATAAATGAATCATTCTTAGTATTTGCTGAGGGTGGTTCTGCTTCTCGCAGAGGCTTTGCTTTCGTGTTCGGGCTCGTAATTGGGTGTGCTGGTGTGAGCATGATTCTCGCTGATATTGTGGTTGGGAATCTTCTCTCGAGTCCGAATTTCTGGCCCAGTGCGGCGGCTGCATATGGGGTTCTGTTACTGATCGCATGCGGTTTCTTTGCTTGGTCGGCTGTCTCGGTGTTTAGACCTATGGCGCCGCCCGTTGTGCTTAGCCGTAGGCATCGGCACTTCTATTCATGGCTTGGACCTAAGGCTGGATGGGTGGTTACGAATTATGATAAAGTTCAGCCTGTGTCCATGGTTTCCAGAAGCTACAGTCTGGCGGGTGCCGCTACCGGGTATGTGTTGGCGATCGTGGATTGTGATGATTCCGATGGGCGAATCAATGTATATGTCCCATTGGCTCAGCCTCATCGAGATGTTCGTGCGCCTGAAATGATCTGGGAGTTCGTCAGAATCTACATGGATGGGGAGTCAGGCAGCCTGCCGGAAGTGGATCCGTTGCCATCACCTGGGAACGCGGCGGCGGACTTGGCCTTGATGGACCGCCAACTCTATGGAGATCTTGTCGACGATCATCACCGAGTCAGGCCAGGTGCACTTGCTTTTGCCTATGTGGCAATTGTCGGGGCCTTTATGTATTGGTTTGAGAAGGCTGGGCTTTGGATATCTCGAGTGGCTCCCAAGCCCGAGTGGCCAGAAGAGATCCGTGCTGAGATGATGTCTGTGGCTACAAAGAATTCCTATCGAGTTAGGCCCCTTACAGAAGCCGAGCGGCTGGCCTATTCTGGAAAGCTACGTTCACTGAATCGACGCTGGGCGCTGCTCGGTTTCATTTCAACGGTTATCGTGCTCATGATGTTTGCGGTTCTCGGCATTCCCCCCTGGTTTTCCGATTCGAAGTTCTAAAAGGTATTGATGCTTTGGATAATCACCCTGGTGAGGGTGTCGTTGATCGGGTGTGATGGTTGGTTTTGCCTCGATTTGGATCTTGCGTACCAGGACGCGCTACTGCGGCCTCGCGAAGAACCCTGGGTGGGTCCCTACACTGTTTTCGCTCTCAAGCCTGTGTATGGTGCGCCAGCAATTGAGGCCGGCGTAGTGGGGGGCTTTGCAAGATGCCGCTAGCAGTACTCCGGGGAAGGTCAAGCATGGCAATTCGCTACATCTGATTGCTCAAACCGACATCCGCGCTGGAGTTCAATACTCGACAACGATTGCTCAGGTCATGCTTAAGTGTGGGCTAGGCGATTACGTAGCAAATTGGAAATGCAATGCAGGATGATTCAACTGCGCCATCTGTTGCGCTGAAGCTTCCCGAGAGGAATCGCCAAGCATCTTCGCGAGCTTCCACGCATGGGGGTGTCTTCGACGTTTACGAGTTTGGGATCTCGTTTGTCGATCAGATGAGTGCCATGCGCGGTTATGCCAGCAGCGGAGGTTGGGTTGGTCTATTCACTGTAGGGTTTGGCCTTTACATCTCTTTTTTTGTAATGGGCTTCAGTTGGGTGACAGTTCTTGAGTTGGTTTTGCTCTTGATTGTACTGGCGCTTATACAGAGCGACTGGGTCGGCTATCGGGCCGAGCCCGTTTTGTTTGATTGCCGCGCAAGTAAGGTCCACATATTCAAGTCAATTGGGCTCCCTTGGTGGCAGTGGTGCTGGAATATTTTTGCGCGACCTCGTTGCGAAGTGCAGTCTTACGATTGGGAGTGCGTAAGCGCGGAGGTTGTCAGCTATACGATCTTCACCGGCCAGGTGCCTCGCCGGGAAGCGAGTCTGGTGCTCACGATCGAGGATCGTCCCGGGAGCCCGGTGGAAATCCAGCGTATTGGCGTTGGCCCGAGCTTTGGCTTCGGTAATCAGTCCGGCCCTGTAGAGCGATGGGAGTACATACGCCGCATGATGGAGGGCAGTGGCCCTGTCTGGACGTCAGGTGAGTCGCGGTATCAGGACTTTGCAGTAAGTTTGGGTGAGGCGTTGACAATTGCGCAGCCTCTGATCGGCCCGGGTTCCCATGAGTACTGGAAGAAGGGGCCGGCAATGTGGCTGTTGGGTACGATCAGCCTGATCGCGCTGCCCTTGACTGCGTACATCGGACTGAATCGCTACGTCAGTTATCGGTTGCAGCGGAAGCCGCAATGGCCAGTTGAGGTGTTGCAATCAGTGGGGGCTGGTCCATTCACTGATGCTACTCTGAGGGAGCGACTCAGCCTGGAGAAGCCGGGGGCGGGTGGTACGAAGCGGCGCAGATAAGGGTTTCGACGTGCCCCGCCATCCGCATTGACAGCGAGCAAGCTCGGGCATCTGCCTTGCCTGTGTCACGTTGCATCCGCATCTCGGCGCAGGACGGTCTTACGCGTACCTGGCCAGCCAGAGATCACGGGGGCTCTGACTCCCCGCCATCTCACTTCGTGCTGACAAAAATCACAGTGAGAAGAACCAGTGCGATGCCCGCGATCAGCGGACTGATGGCAAGCCATCGCTTGCTCCTGGACTGCCAGCCGGTAAACCGGCCAAGGTAGTGATAGATGGAGTGCGCAAGGAGGGCGATGAGTCCAATGGACAGCGCAATGTAGAAAAGGTTTCCAAAAGAAATCGTCATTGTGCAATCGGATACGTACTGATGAGGGACAGCAGCAGGCAAAGAACGCGTTGTCAGCTGCGCAGGAAAACAAGCGAGTAGATGATGAAGCTCCAGCCAATCAAGCTGATCAGGCAACTGAAGCTGCACACCACCGCGACCTGGAGGCCAGCCTTTCTCCTTCCGGCAATGTCTTCCGGGCTGGAGCGCAGAATGGAATAGTGCTCGCTCCTGCCGCGCGTCGAGTTGCTGGCAAATAGGTCCATGGGTGGCGCTACGGGGCGCTTGAACCGGGCATAGAGCATCTGTGACAAGGGTTCTGGCCAGAAAATCAGCCATAGCAGTACGTTCCCCAGATACTGCGGGACAGCGAAGACGTTCCAGTTCATGGCGCGGATGCGTTCAATCATCTCCTTGCCCGCGCCGCCGGCAGAGAGCGGTCCCCGCTCCAGCAAGGATGTCGTCCAGTGCGATGGATCAACCAGGAAAGTGGGGGGCATCGCTTCGGGCGCTTCATCCATATAGCGCCGGATCAGCTCCCATGCCTGCTGGCAGGCCTCCCGGTCTGGAAGAGGGCCATCGACAGTAAAGCGCAGGCGCCACAGTTCAGGACTCTCCGGAAAGACCTCCATCAGGGCGAGAGCCATCATCAAGGGCGCCCCGGGCTGGGGCGAGCCGTGGCCGACGCGGGCATAGGGCCTGACGTTGTTCCAGTCCAACAGGCATTGCTTGCCGTCGACAACACAGAAGACTTTCCGGGTCCTGCGGAAGAAGTACAGATCGCTCTGTTTGCTGCCAATGCTCAGCTTGATGCACAGGAAAGCGGTTCCCAGAAGTGTCGCGACCCCAACGCCCGCGCACGCCGGTGCGAACACACGCATTCCCATGCTTTCTGTGGGTTCAAGCGCCACCATCACCCCCATGTAACCCAGGCCGATGGCCATGCACAGCATCACCAGTGCAGCGACCGGCATGATGGATTCCATCCGCGAAGCAGCATTGCTTTCGGACCAGACCATGGCCTCGTCATCAAGGCGCACCACGTCACGCACGGAGTACGCCTGCGAAGTTGCATCAGGTGGTAGGGGGCCTTCAGTAAAGCGGAGATCCTGTTGAGTCTGCATGCAGCGACATTTTGCTTTGAATGCGAGCTCCATCGAGGCTATGCCCGGAATAGTGCTGACGCAAGCCCATGACGCTGCTGGGCATGAGCATCACTGTGCTGGGGTTGTTTCGAATGGCGGAGTCGGTCGACAGCGAGGCGGGAGGAGTGCTCACCGGCGGCAACGTTCCCGTGCATGTCGCAGGGCCGCACGACACCACGTTGTTGCAGTAGGATCGTTCATGGACTGGGTTGGAGTGGTGAGGTAATGGACTACGCTGGAATCGATGCCAGGAATCTTCGCTTTGCGGTCAATCGTCCCCTCACGGCCGCTGAGGAAGATCAGCGGCTGGACGTTTCGGCTTCAGTGGGAGTTCCCGCAAGGAGCGGGCTGTCCGTGATCAGGTTCAGCTCAACCTGCCTCGAGCTGGTGGATCGCTGGTACCCGGTGAAGGGTTTCAATGTATGGCTCTCGGTCATGGGCGCACTCGCGTTCGTCCCCACGTCGTCCTACCTCTTCGTGAACCTGATTCTCCTGGGTGAGCCATTCCGGGAGGACGAACGCTGGATCCTCTGGTGCTTCTGGCTCTTCATTGCGCCCGTTTCACTGTTCATTCTTGCCGGCATCGTGTGGCTCTTCAGAAGCGAGTGCTTCCGATGGACGCACTATCCGATGCGATTGGATCGCGTGAATCGCAAGGTGCACTTCTTTCGGCAAGACGGCACGGTTGCCAGTGGTGACTGGGACCGCTTGTTCTTCTTCATCGGCGAGTCAACGACGCCGCCCATAGGACGAACCCACGACATACGCGCGCATTTTCTCTCCGATGACCGAAAGACCGTCCTGGAGACGTTCTCGCTGGGCTACGAGTACATGGGGGAGCGGTCGGATCTGCTGGGGCTGTGGGAGTTCATCCGGCTGTACATGCAGGGCGGGGACGCGGAGCTTGAGCATCTTTGCGGGGAGGTAGGTTTCTACTTGCCCATCCATGACAGGAAAGAGGGATTCGTGTTTGGCGTGGTCCGGACCTTTGCCGGCCTGGTTCACTGGCCCTGGTTGCACGTAGTTTCTTGCTTGCCTTTCAGCTTCATTGCCTTGGGGCGCTGGGTGGCAATGAGCACTTGCCGAATTCCCGTGTGGCCGAAGGTGGTCGAGATTGAAGGTCTCGTCACAGAGGATGATCACCTGCAGCGGGATTGGCGCGACAACCCGACATTTGGCTTTCTGGAAAGAACGTGGCCGCTGATCTGTACAGCCCTGGGGGTTGCGGCGGGCTTCTACATCATCTTTCTGATCGAGCGTTCACTGTGATGAGCTTCGTTCAATCTGCCATGGACCCGGACGCATTGCTGGGAATTCGTCAGGCGCTACATGCAGCAAGAGTCTGCGGACGTGGACGACACAATCGAGGCCCGGCAGATGAACCTTTCGGTCCAGCCTTCCTTGCGCGACTGCTACCTGTTGGTAATCACCGGCCTTGGCCCAGTCATGCTGAGCGCCCGGTGCGTGCTGATGCCGTTGCTGCTGCCCCTGGTGCTGTGCCGCTGGCTGGTGCTGCGGCCCTGCCGCAATCGCAGGCGGGTCGGCAGTCCATCTGACCGTGAGAGCCGAGCAGGGCTCGACTCTACGGTTCTCGCTTACATCGCCGGGCAGGCCGGATCTTTCCCGCTCACCGCTGCGCAGATGCGGCGGCGGCAGTCCACGCCCTTCAGCGAGGTCGGGCTGGGGCAGCTGCGAAGCTGTGCCTGGATGCTCGACTCGGTCGATGCGGACTTCTTGCTGGCCACGCGCTCGAATGCGGCACGCTCGTCCTCGGTGCGCTTGCGCTGATCGGCTTCAATCTGCGCAATCAGCTCGTCCATGCTCTGCGGCTGGGCGTTGGCCTTCGCCTTGGCCTTCGCTTTGTCCTTGTCCTCTTCCTTGATGATGCCAAGCAGGGTGCCGAGCAGGTTCTCATCGCCCTGGCCCTTGCTGCCGGGCTGGGTTCCCGCGCGAGCGCTGCGCGCGGCCTGCGAGGTGCCACGTGCGCCGGCGGCCGGTGCCGCTGCAGCCGATGCAGCTGCCGGTGCGGTGGTCGTCGCATCGGTCGGTGCAGCGGCGGCATTCTCCAATGGCGTACCCGTGGCGGCGCCATCGCTGCCTGCAGGTGCATCAACAATCGTGGCGGCGCCGTCATGCGGCGCGCCGACAGGGACGTCCGGATGCCCAGTGGGTCCGCTGGACTGCGCCGGATCCGGGGTCAGCGAGTACTCGCTGGATTCGCTGTAGCCGCCGCTGCCTGAAAGGCCCCAGGCGGCCAGGCCGGCAATGGCGGCGATCGCCACGGCGACCCCCACCCACAGGCCGATGCGGCGGTTGCCGCCAGACGGTGTGCGCGCAGCACGCGTGGACGTGGTGGTCTGTCGACCTTCCATGTCTGCGAGAATTCGGCCCGATGTCGGTGCCTGGCCCTTTGCCTGCGCTCCCCCTGAGAGCAGACTTGGCCGATTGATTCCGCCATTATTCAAGTGCATCCAGCCCTTGGTGTGAGTCGGCAGTTGCCGAAGCGAATTTCCGCATTCTTAGTGAAAGCGGATGGGGCGTCAACCAGAGCGCATGTCAGGGAGGACCGGTGGTACCAATCGTGGTTATGGCCATTGCCGTTGTAATGCTGGTGGCCGGCGTGTGCTGGGTTTTGCTGTTCCCTGAAAGCGTCGAGTCGCTGCGCGCGGTGCTGGGTGCGACGCTGGGCCGTTTCCGCCGCAAGGCGGGGCGTGTCGGGGGGCGGGTCGGTGATGGTGTGACGCGGGTGCGCAGTGGGGTTCGTGAAGAAGCGGGCGCCGCGCACAGCGCGATTCGTCGCCATTGGCCAATCATGGCGATTGCCGCAGCGGCGCTGCTGATTCCTCCAACTGTGATATTGGTCACACGAAAGACGGTGGTGCTGGAAGATTTTCGGGGCGATGATTTCGCAGAGTCGGGTTCCATGGTCGCGCAGCTGTTGCGTGGGGAGCGCCTGGCGCCGCCACCGCCACCGCCGCCGGAGGTTTTCACTACGGCAGAAGTGCGGCGGCTGCGGCCGGAGATCGTCACGGCCGACCGCAAGTGGGACCAGATCGACCCCGACCTGCAGCAGCGTGTGCTGGCCATCTACGAAGTCATGCGGCGCCAATATGGCTATGAGATGGTGCTGATTGAGGGCTATCGCAGCCCGCAGCGGCAGGCCGAGCTGATGGCGGGCGGCAAGGCGACGCGGGCAGGGGCCTGGCAGAGCTGCCATCAGTACGGGCTGGGCGTGGACAGCGCTCCCATGCGTGATGGCAAGCTGCAGTGGGACATGAACGACGCTTGGACCAAGCGCGGGTACTTCCTCTACGGCGAGCTTGCCGAGCAGGCCGGGCTGGACTGGGGTGGCAACTGGCGCAGCATCAAGGATTACGTTCACGTGGAAATGACAGGGCGCTGCCGGGCGGCACGCGCCGCCAAGCGCGAGGAGCTTTCACGCCAAGGGTGATAACGCTTCTGTGATACTGGTATCGTTGCGGGGATGATCCAGGTCGCCGCGTCCGTGGCGATGGAAGGCTGGATTACATGGAATCAAGGAGTGTGATGGATGGCACGACCGTTTATCGTCGTCGGTGACAAGCTCAGCCACGGCGGCAGCGTGGTCGCTGGGACCGGCCAGACCGACATCAATGGAAAGGCCGTGGCGCGTGTGGGTGACCGCGCTGCGTGTGCCATGCACGGTTCAACGACCATCGTCAGCGGCGATGCCACTGTCATCATCGACGGACAACCGGTAGCGCGCGACGGCGACCGCACGGCGTGTGGGGCGACGCTGGTCGCTTCGCAGGCCGTGACGGGCCTGCGCTGAGCGGCGGTTGAGGGAGCATCGCATGGAGCACGGCAACTGATGGCAGGATGGCTGGGCAGGGCGGCGTCGGTGGTGATGGTCTTCATCGCCACCTGGGGCGCGACGATCCTCTATTGGCGCAACAGCGGCACGGTGCCAACGGGCATGCAGATGCTGGCCTACCTCGGGCTGTTGCCGGTGGGCCTGAGCGGTGCAGGCTTCATGGTGCGCGGTGCGCTGCGGCGTGGTGTCGACAGTGCGCTTGAAGCGCCGGCCGCCACGGATGCGACGACCCCGCAGGGCGATGCAGTGAAGGAACCCGGCGTAGTGGCGCCGGCGTCGGTGGCTCTGCTGGCCGGCAGCCTGAAGCTGGGAATCGATCTGGAACCGCAGGCACTGCTGGAGGTGGCCGCCGCGCCACCCCGGCCGTCGCTGGACGGGCGTTTTCGCGACAACCACAATCTGCCTGTGCGGATGAGCGCAGCGCCCGACCTGGACGAGCTGGAAGTGCTGCAGGTGCGGCAGGATGGCATCGATACGGCTGCGCATGAGCGCCGCGCGATGACCCTGCTGCAGCCGGTACTGGAGCAGCTGCTGGAAGCAGTCTACGCAGCGCTGCCGGAGATCGTCGCATCCGAGGAAGTGGTGGTGGCCGGCCTGCGCCGCCGCGACGAACAGCGCGTGGAGAACGTGCTGACGATCGAACTGCTGGTGCCGGGCCGCTGGTCCGATGCGCTGCGGCCGTGGGTGCAGGAGTGGCTGCTTGGGCAGGCGCGCAAGGCCGGTATCGACGCGCGGCGGTTCGACGTGCGCGTCACGACGCTGGACGCGGCGCGCGAGGTCTGGCCGCACGCGCAGCGGGTGATCGATGCCCTTTCTGCGTCCCCCGTGCCGCGTTGGCACCTTCTGCTGGCGGCGTCGTCGTGCATCGATCCCGATGTCGTTTCGTCCTGGCAGTCCGCGGGTGTACTCGCTACGGCGCAGAATCCCGACGGCCGTGTACCCGGCGAGGGTGCAGCCGGCGTTCTGCTGGCGACCCTGGCCCAGGGGCGTGAGGGCGATGGGCGCCTGTGGCGGCCCCAACTGGTGCGTGCCGAACAGATCGAAGGGCAGCGCCCGGCGGAACAGCGCCGCCAGCTTGCCGCCCTGGCGACGCAGTGGCAGTCCGGCCTCAGCGCGGGCCGCGCACCCGTGCAGTTCGTGCTGCATGATGCCGACCACCGTGGCGATCTGATGGTGGATGCGGCAGCGATCACTGCTTCGCTGTCGCCCGACCTGGATTTCAGCCCGCAGAGCCTGGCCGTGGCGGTCAGTGCCGGTGAGCTTGGCCCCGCCCTGCCGCTGGCGCAGTTGGCGCTGGCCCATGCGCAGCTTCAACGCAATGCCGAGCCCGTGCTGCTGCTGGGCGTGGCCGACAACCAGCAGCGCCTGTTCGGCGCGGTTGATCCTCTTTCTTCCCCCATGCCTGCGGCCGATGCGTCGCTGGCTTCCTGACCCCTGGACCCCTGCATGAGTTTGAGCAATTTCAGCTACTACCTGCGTGACTACCGCCTCTGGCTGGTGGTCGGCCTGGTTGGTGCCGCGGCGCTGGCGCACTACGGTGAGGCCGAAGCCCGGCAGATCGGGATCTGGGTGGCGATCGTGCTGGCTGGCCTGCTGGTGCTGGCGCTGCTGGTGTGGATCATCAAGCGGATCCTGGCCCGCCGCGCTGCGAAGCGCGTGGAGGCGATGGTCAAGGACGAGGCGGACAAGGCGGTGGCCGGTGCGCAACCCGCGCAGCGTGCCGACACCGAGGCCCTGCGCACGCGCATGATGGACGCGGTCAAGCAGATCAAGTCCTCGCGGATGGGCGTGCTGAAGGGGAGCGCGGCGCTGTACGAGCTGCCCTGGTACGTGATCATCGGCAATCCGGCGGCGGGCAAGAGCACGGCGATCCTCAATTCCGGCCTGCAGTTCCCGTTCGAGGACAACCGCGGCAACGTGGTGCAGGGCATCGGTGGCACGCGCAACTGCGACTGGTACTTCACCACCAACGGCATCGTGCTGGATACCGCCGGCCGTTACTCGGTCAGCGTTGAAGACCGCATGGAATGGTTGACCTTCCTGGGCCTGCTGAAGAAGAACCGTCCGCGCGCGCCCATCAACGGCGTGATCATCGCCGCCAGCCTGGCCGAGCTGTCCGGCAGCAAGCCGGAGTTCGCCATCGAGCTGGCCAAGAACCTGCGCCAGCGCGTGCAGGAAATCACCGAGCGGCTGGAAGTGTTCGCGCCGGTGTATGTGCTGTTCACCAAGGCCGACCTGGTGGCCGGCTTCAGCGAGTTCTTCCATAACCTGGATCCGGCCGAGCGCGAGCATGTGTGGGGCGCGACGCTGCCCTTCGACGTGCAGCAGCAGGGCGACGCGCTGAATGCGTTCGACAGCCATTTCGATGAGCTGGCCGAAGGCATCAAGGAAATGAGCCTGACCCACATGGCGATGCAGCGCGGCCGCGACGTCTCGCCGGGCCTGCTGTCGCTGCCGTTGGAATTCGTGGGCATCAAGCCGGCGCTGCGCACCTTCATCGCCACCCTGTTCGAAGACAACCCCTACCAGTTCAAGCCGGTGTTCCGCGGCTTCTACTTCTCCAGCGCGCTGCAGGAGGGCCGTTCGGTGCACCATGCATCCGAGCGCGTCGGCCGCCAGTTCGCGCTGCAGCGCGGCTCGAACGTGGACGAAGCACCCACCGGGCACACCGCGTTCTTCCTCAAGGATCTGTTCCGCAAGGTCATCTTTGCCGACAAGGAGCTGGTCCGGCAGTATTCGAGCCCGCACCAGAACCGCCTGCGCTATGGCGTGTTCCTCGGTGCCGTGGGCGTGCTGGCGCTGGCGCTGGGCCTGTGGACCTGGTCCTACACAACCAATGCGCAGCTGGTGGCCAACGCCACCAAGGATCTGGACCAGGCCGTGCGCGTGCAGAAGGACCGCATGGACCTGAAGTCACGCATCGATGCGCTGCTGCTGCTGCAGGACCGCATGGAGCAGCTGGACCGCTACGGCAAGGAGGGCGGCATCACCACCCACCTGGGCCTGTACCAGGGCACGGCGATCCGCGAAAAGCTGCTGCGTGAGTACAACCACGGCATGCAGCAGGTGATGCTGGCGCCGACCGTCTCCAACCTGGAGAACTACCTGGGCCAGGTGGTCGCCGAGCGCGACAAGCTGGGGCAGGGCACTGGTGCCGCCGCCGACAGCGAGGTGCTGTACCAGAACGCATCGCCGACCAGCACCAACGACGCCTACAACGCGCTCAAGACCTACCTGATGCTGGGTAACCCGAAGTATGTGGAAGGCGCCCACCTGTCGCAGCAGTTGACCCTGTTCTGGCGCACCTGGCTGGAAGCCAATCGTGGGCAGATGAGCCGCGAAGAGATGGTGCGTGCTGCCGAGAAGCTGATGACCTTCTACGTGGCGCAGTCGGGCAAGCCCAGCTGGCCGCAGGTGCAGAACAAGGTCACGCTGGTGTCCGATACGCGCCAGGCGCTGGGCCAGGTGATGAAGGGCCAGCCGGCGATGGAGCGCGTGTATGCGCAGATCAAGGCGCGCGCCGGTGCCCGTTTCGGCACCACCACCGTCGACAACCTGATCGGCGTGGAGCGCAACGGCCGCCTGATCAATGGCAGCTACGCCATTTCCGGCGCGTTCTCCCGCAAGGCCTGGGAAGACTATGTGCAGGACGCGATCAAGGAAGCGGCCAACACGCAGCTGAGCACCACCGACTGGGTGCTGGGCACCACCGAGCAGAGCGATCTTTCGCTGGCGGGCAGCCCGGAGCATGTGTCGCGCGAGCTGGTCAACCTGTACAAGAACGACTACGCACGCGAGTGGAGCAAGTTCGTGCAGGGCCTCAGCGTGGCTGAATTCAGCACCTTCGACGAGGCCGTGGCGCGCATCAACAAGCTGGGTGATGCGACCAATTCGCCGCTGCGCATCCTGCTGGAGCGCATCAACGAAGAGACGGTGTGGGACAACCCGGCGGCACTGGCGCGTTCGACGAAGGCACGCAAGGGCTTCGTGGCGTGGTTCCAGCGCACCGTGCTGCGCAAGGATCCGGCCGCGACGGCCGCAGCGCAGCCGGTCGGCCCGATCGGCAAGGCGTTCGAGGGCATCGCGCGGCTGACCAGCGAGCGCGGCGACCAGCCGGCCATCATGACGGCCTACTTCGAAACGCTGGCCAAGCTGCGCGCGCGCCTCAATGCCATCAAGAGCCAGGGCGAGATCGGCGTGGGCACCCGCAAGCTGATGCAGGACACCTTCAGCAACGAGGGGTCCGAGCTGAGCGTGGGCCTGGCCCTGGTCGACGAGCAGGTGCTGACCGGCCTGGACGAGAAGCAGCGCGCCGCCCTGCGGCCGCTGCTGCTGCGCCCGCTCACCCAGACCTTCAGCGCGCTCATCACGCCGACCGAGGATGAGGTGAACAAGACCTGGAAGGCCCAGGTGTACGACCCGTTCAAGGCGCGCATCGGCCAGCAGTATCCGTTCAACCTGAACTCCGACGTCGATGCTGCACCGAGCGACGTGGCGGCTGTGTTCGGCGCCAGCGGCAGCATCGCGGCGTTCAACAAGGAAGCCCTGGGTTCGCTGGTGATCCAGCGCGGGCCGCTGCTGGAGACCCGGCGCTGGGCAGGGCAGGGCGTCAACCTGTCGGCCGACCTGGTCGCCAACTACGGCAACTGGGTCAGCGGCGCGGCAGCGGGTGCGGCACAGGACACCACGGTGTTCGAGATCCTGCCTGCGCCTGCTGCCGGTGCGCTGGAGTACACCATCGAGATCGATGGCCAGGTGCTGCGCTATCGCAATACGCCGCCGCAGTGGACGACCATGCAGTACCCGAACGTCGGCCAGGTGCCGGGCGTGAAGATCACCGCTGTGACCGGCGATGGCAGGACGGTGGAAGTGTTCAGCGCGCCGGGTTCGAACGGCGTCAACCGCTTGATGGGTGCTGGCCAGGTCGAGCGTCTGGATGATTCCAGCCGCATTACCTGGACGGGCAATGGCGTGTCGGTGCCGGTGGAGATGCGCATCGTGCGTCGTGCCGGTGAAGCCGCCGAGGGTGGTGGCGACTGGCAGCGCGGATTGCAGCTGCCCGAACGCGTCGCCGGTGGCGCGCCTGCTGCACCCGCGGCCCCCACTGCTGCACCGGCAGCGGCGCCGGCTCCGGCCGCAGGAGGCGCACAATGAGCCGGGTGGTCAGTGCAGGCGTGTCCTATTTCGGCAAGGTGCCCTCGCGCGGCGATTTCGTCCGCGCGGCCGACAACCACCAGTTGCTCGGCTGGCTCGACCGCTGGGCCGGGGAAAGCCTGGAGCTGCTGAGCCAGAGCCCGGACTGGAAGCAGCGCTACGACGAAGCGCCCGAGATCCACTATGCCTTCCTCGGCTCGCGCAGCAAGATGGTGCTGTGCGGGCACTTCCTGCCCAGCCGCGACGCGTCCGAACGACGCTTCCCGCTGTTGTCGGCACTGCGGCTGGACGCGCCGGAACCGCTGCCCTTCATTGGCCGCAGCCCGCTGGCGATGTCCAACGCCTGGTCGGGCCTGGCCCGCCTTGCACGCCAGGCCTGCCAGGACAGCGATGCCGCACAGGCGCTGGCGCAGCTCGCTGATGCGCGTTTCAGCATCAGCACCGATCCCAGCGACTACAACGGCAGCTTCCAGGACTTCCTGGAAAGCACCACGGTCGCCGACCTCGAACAGCGGCTGCGTGATTCCGGCCACGGTGACGTGGCGCTGCGGCAGGTGCTGCCGGCATTGGGGCTGCTGCTGCAGCCGGTGCTGAGCGGTGGCGACGTCAACATCGACAAGGCGCTGGTGTTCCCGCTGGTGCGCGATCCGGCCTATCGCCCGCTGGTGGCGGCCTTCTGGCTCGACCTGCTGTCCAGCTTCGTCGCCCGCGGCGACTTTGAACTGGCCGTGCTGATCCGCAATGACGCGGCGCCCAGCATGATCGTCGGCTTCAATGGCGCCGACCGCCAGGTGTTGCGCGCGGTGCTTGACCCGGCAGAGGCCGGCGATTTCCTGATCCGCACCCAGCATTCGGAATGGGTCGATGACTACATGCGTGGCGACTACAACCTCAATCGCTTTGGCAGCTTCCTTGACCGTGACGACCTGGCCCTGGCCACCGCACGCAAGCTGTTCGGCGAGACTTTCCTGGGAACCTGATGATGCGCGTGTGCAACCCTCTCCACTTCCTGCTGCCGCTCCTGCTGGCGGCTGCACCGTTGGCCGCGCAGAACACCGCCGCGGGCGCGCCTGCGGCAACCGAGCGGCCGGTGGTCATCGAAGGTGTGGTTCCTGACCAGGCAACCAAGGCCAAGCTGTTGAACAACCTGCGTGCGGTGTACGGCGCCGATCGCGTGGTCGACCGGATCCAGGTGGAGACGATCGCGACCCCGCCGAACTGGGGCGACTACGTCTCGGGCATGATCAACCCGGGCCTGAAGCGTGTCTCGCCCGGCAAGCTGGAAGTCAATGGGCAGTCGGTGCGCATCACCGGCGAGGTCGGCAACGAGGCGCTGCGCCAGCAGGTCGCCAGCGACCTCAGCCTGGCCAGCAATACCAGCTACACGGTGACGAACGCCCTGAAGTTGGGTTCCCAGCAGAACGTGTTGGACCAGACGCTGGCCAACCGCATCATCGAGTTCCAGAGTGGCAGTGCCCGCCTGACCCCGTTCGGCATGGGCATCCTGGACGAAATGGTGGCCAAGATGGCGCAGATGCCGGACAGCCGGTTCCTCATCATCGGCCACACCGACAACGTGGGCCAGCGCGAATCGAACCTGGCGCTGAGCCACGGGCGCGCGCTTGCGGTGAAGAACTACATGATGGCCAAGGGCATCCCGGGCAGCCACATGGACGTGCTGGGCAAGGGGCCGGACGAGCCGGTGGCCGACAACACCAGCAACGACGGCCGCGCCCGCAACCGTCGCATCGAATTCAAGATCCAGTAAACGCAGAAGGATCGGGTATCACCCGATCCTTCCGTTGCGGCGGTGCCCGGAGTGGAGGTCAATCCTCCGGGTTCACATCCAGCATTTCTTCCATCTGCTCCAGCGTGCTGTGGTCCTTGATGACCCGCTTGAGCCAGACGTGCAGTGGCATTTCGCCCCAGCGTGCGGCTTTTTCGGCCAGGTAGGCGACCGGGCTGTGCGGTTCGGTCCGGCGGAAGAACTCGGCCACCTGCCGCAGCTGCTGCAGCGCCTCCTTGCGTGAGGCTGGAGCGCCGGCCGGGCCGCGGCTCGGTGCGACGGGAGCCGTGTCGAACGACGGGCCATCATCGGCAAATGCGGTCTCGCTGAACGCGTCGTCTGCAGGCAGGGTTTCGCCATCGAGCAGGACGCCTGCCTCGCGCGCGAAGCGCAGTACGGTGCGCTGCAGGTGCTCCAGCTGTTCGCGGACGGCGCTGAAGCTGGGGCCATCCAGCCCGAGCCGGTTGTCGACGGCGGCCTGCAGCTCGGCCAGGGCCAGGCTGCAGTCCGGCAGATCATCGGCCATCTGCCGATAGAACCCGTGTTGGGTATCGCGGCGCGCCGCATTGAGGATGTCCAGCCCCGGGCGACCGTCCTCGTCCTCGCCACTGTTGGCGCGGGCGTGGGCGTGTTCGAAATCGGCCAGGCTGAAGCGGCCCTGCGGTGCCGCAATGATCGGGACGGCGCGCAGCCACTGCAGGGAATTGGTCAGCAGCCAGCTCAGGTTGCCGATGCGTTCTTCGAAATCGCCGTCCGGCGCCTGCGGGTGCACATCGTCCCAGAAGCGGTCGCAAAGGCCGGCGGTGACCCGGTAGCCGGCCGCCAGGCCCTGGAAACCTTCGAGCTGGGTGGCTGACTCGCTCAGCCAGCCTGCCAGCCGCAGATCCTTGGTTCGCGTCTGCAGCAGGTCGCTGGCGTCGCGCAGGACGCTGCTCCAGTCGGCGTATTTGATGTCGGTCTGCCACGCGCCCTGATCCAGGGTCGGGTCGTCGGCACGACGGTTTTCGATGATCCGGTCAAACTCGGCGGAGAACGACAGGTCTTCACCGGTCGGGGCGTTGTCAGAAATCGGGGCCAGCAGGGCTTCCTGATCCAGCATGGCAGGTCTCGTTGAGGACTGGGATCGATTCTAGCCCGCGCGTGTGAACAGCGCGCCGGTGTCCGCTGCAACCAAAGCGGCCTTGAGTGCCCGTGCCGTCAATTATGTGACGCAATACCCAGTTTCAAGGGGGCGCGTCTGCCGTGATATTGACGCTCGCATTGTTCTGCTAGCATCGCCGGCTGGAAATCGACGTGCCACGTGAGTGGGTCGACGTTTTTTACTCTGGAATTGGCATGGATCAGCTGAATTACGTGATGACGCCAGTCGCCGGGCTCGGTGATGCGCAGCGTTTGTATCGACTGGAGAACGAGGCGCTGGCCGCCTGCACGGTCGAACGCTGGCGGGGGCGTGATGCACTCTGCGAGCACGCCTGGACCGAGGTGACCCTGCTGGGCACCGATGCGGGCATCGACCTGGCGGAACTGCCAGGCACCCGCGCCACCCTGGTGACCCGCTGCGCCGATGGTGGTGAATGGCGACGCAGTGGCCTGGTTGCGGACGCGTCCTGCCTGGGCAGCGATGGCGGCCTGGCCCGTTTCCACCTGCAGCTGGTCTCGTGGACCTGGTGGCTGCAGTACGCGCGGCACAGCCGCGTGTTCCAGGAGCAGGGCATCCGCGAGATCGTCGATGCGGTGCTCGGCGGCCATGCCGCAGTCGCCCGCTGGCGATGGGCCGAGGGCATGGACGCATTCCTGGAGGAGCGCGTGCGCAGCTACTGCGTGCAGTACCGCGAGAGCGACCTGGATTTCCTGCAGCGCCTGCTGGCCGAAGAAGGTCTTGGCTGGCGGCTGTACGCGGATGACGATGCGCCCTGCGGCAATGGCATGGAAATCTTCGCAGACAGCGTCGACCTGCCGGAAGATGCGGCCAGTTCGGGTGCCGGTGTGCGTTTCCACCGCAGTGATGCGACCGAGTCCAGCGACAGCGTGCAGGCCATCGGCCTGCATCGTCGCCTTGGCAGCACCGTCGTCAACCTGCAGAGCGACGACTACCGCCAGGTCCGTGCGCTGGCCGGTCAGGCGCCGATGGACGGTGGCGGCAGCCAGTCGCCGCGCGAGGATTTCGATGCGGTCGGTGCCTACGCCTTCAGCGATGCGGCTTCGGCCTCGCGGCAGGCCCGCTTGCAGGCCCAGGCCCGTGAGGCCCACAGCCGCAGCTGGCAGGGTCGCGGCACGGTCCGTGGGCTGCACTCCGGGTGCTGGCTGCGCCTGCAGCAGGCGCCGGGCGCCACCCCGCCCGAGCTCCTTCTCGTCGCGGTGGACCATGCAGGCATCAACAACCTGCCGACCGATCTGCGACGCAGCCTGGAGGACGCGCTTGGCGTTGCACCGGGCGATGCGCAGGATGCACCGCTGTGGGCACAGGCCGAAGCAGTGGGATATGGCAACACCTTCCAGGCCGTGGAGCGCACCACGCCGTGGCGTCCGCAGCTGATCGACGGCACCGGCGCGCGCCTCAATCCGCGCCCCACGGTGCCGGGTTACCAGACCGCGGTGGTGGTGGCCGGCCAGGGCGCGGGTAGCCGCGACCTGCATGCCGACAGCCACGGCCGTGTACGCGTGCGCTTCCATTTCCAGCAGGCGCAGGGCGCCGGCGTGCAGGACAGCGCCTGGTTGCGCGTGGCGCAGCGCTATGCGGGCCCGGGCGTGGGCAGCCAGTTCCTGCCGCGCATCGGCCAGGAAGTGCTGGTCGGCTTCCTGGATGGCGACATTGATCGTCCGCTGGTGCTCGGGGCGCTGTACAACGGGCGCGGCGAAGCAGGCGTGGCGCCGACGCCTGCAGGTGCCAATGGCGAAGGCGACCTGTCCGCCTACGGGCAGGCGGCCGATGCACGCAACAGCGCGCAGGCAAACCTCAGTGGTGGCCAGGCGCCGGCGTGGCATGCCGCGGGTGCCGGTGACCAGGCGCATCGCCACGGCGGTGCGCTCTGGGGTATCCGTTCGCGCGAGTGGGACGGTGGCGAAGGCAGCAACCACCTGCTGTTCGATGATTCCAACCAGCAGCTGCGGGCCCAGCTGGCCAGCAGCCAGGAAGTTTCGCAGCTGACGCTTGGCCATCTGCGGCACCAGGCCGACAACTACGTTGGCAGCCTGCGCGGCACGGGTTTCGAACTGCGCAGCGATGCGTGGGGTGCGGTGCGTGGTACTGCCGGGGCGTGGTTCACCGCCTATGGCCATGGCGGCACCACCCCCGCTGGCGAGGCCGTGCAGCCCTCGGCGCTGCTGACGCAGCTGCAGACGCTGGGTGAGCGCTTTACCCAGGCGGCCCGCACGCATGTGACCAGTCCGCTGGCGATGCAGGAGGGGGCGCGCGGAGTGAAGCGCTCGCGGATGGTGCAGACGCAGGCACCACTGGCTGCGATGTCGGCAGCCGCCCGGACCGTCGTAACCGGAACGCAGTACGCCGCTGGCGTGGCGCAGGCACCGCAACACGGTGCCGAGCCCGGCGAGGGTCGTATTCCCCACAGTGGCGCTCCGCTGCTCGGGATGGCGGCGCCGGATGGTGTGGCGCACGTCGCGGGGCAGAGCATCATGTGGAGCAGTGGTGAAGCGCTGCTGCTGGCGAGCGGCGCGCATTCGGACACGACGGTCATGGGGCAGGCCCGGCTGCACGCAGGCCAGTCGCTGGGCCTGTTGGCGGCTGCTGCTACAGGCGCGGGCGGGACTGCCGCCGCCTTGACCCTGGTGGCGGGCACCCGCGAGATCGAAGTCCAGGCCCAGAGCGATGCCATCCGCGTACAGGCGCGAGCCGGCCTGCGCGGCGCGAGCGGCCAGGCGCATGTCGAGCTGGCCGCAGGCAAGACCCTCCACGTCGCCACTGCGGGGGGGGCCAGCATCACGGTGGCCGACGGCAACATCGTGGTCAATGCGCCTGGCGCGATCACCGTGCATGCGCAACGCAAATCCTTCCTCGGCCCCAGCAGCACCAAAAGCGAGCTGCCGTCGTGGGTGCTGGGTGACATGAAGCAGAAGCGGATCATCGGTTTCTCGGGATGAACACAATGAAGAAGATGCTGTTTCTGCTGCCGCTGTCGGCGGCACTGGCATGGCAGTGCGCTGCTGCCGCGCCCCTTGCAGATGCCTCCCTCGATCTTCCGCAGCCAACGTGCGCGGAGCAGCCTCTGGCGACGTATCTGTTTGCTTTGGTGGGCAAGGGAAAGCCGGCCCCCGATGGCTGTGGCCGCAGCAACGCAGACGTGACCAGGGCCTTCGACACGCTTCTGGCAGAGGTGCCCGCCGACGCGGCGCCCCGCTTGAAGGAGCGGCTGCTGACCGGCCCCAGCGCAGCGGGGAAGCCGCTGTCGATCGAAGCGCAGACGTGGTGGCTGTACTCGGCCTGCCAGGCACATGCGTGCGGCACGACGCAGCTCGCCGCGCTGTACGACCCGGCCCATCGGCACATGGTGGGTCGGCTGACGCTGAACTGCGAGGTTCGCTGGCTGGGGAACCCCTCCGATGCACAGCGTGCGGCGCTTGATGCCCGGATGCCGGCGAATCTCGAGATGGTCCGGCGGCTGGGCGAGTGTGGAGACGCGCAATGAGTGCGGGAAACCTCAAGGCGTTCCTTGATGCGGTCGGCTTCGAAGAGTCGAGCGGCAACATCGGCATCATCAACAGCTACAACTACATCGGCAAGTACCAGTTCGGTGAAGAAGCGTTGATGCAGCTGGGGTATTACAAGACCACGGCCGAGATCAAGCTGAAGCAGGAGTGGAAGGGCCACTGGACGGGCAAGAATGGCGTCACCAGTCGGGAAGTGTTCCTGGCCAGTGAGGCGATGCAGGACAAGGCCGGCGAGGAGTGGATGCGCGAACTCTGCCGCCAGGGCCGCTACTTCGGTACGACCAAGTTCATCGGCCAGACCATGAAGGGCTTCGTGGTGACCGAGTCGGGCATCATCGCGGCCGCCCACCTGAAGGGCTACGGCCCGGGCAAGCCGGACAAGAAGACCGGGCAGTGGAAGCGGCCGGCCGTGCTTGCATTCCTGCGCACGGGTGGCGCCGAGGATGGCACCGATGCCTATGGCTCGAGTGTCTCCAAGTACATGAAGAAGTTTGGCGGCTATGAGCTGGGCTGCTGTGCGCCGGTGGAGGCGCAGACCACCTGGATGTATCCCTTCCCGCGGCAGGGCAAGAGTGATGCCTTCGACGGTGCGATGTACCTGGGCCTTCCTGGCCAGGAAGAAGGCGCATTGGCACGTGTCGACGACGGCTTCTTCCCGGTGGGCGCCAGCGGGCTCTGGCACGGTGGCGTCCACTTCGATGCGGGCAGTGGCACGGTGCTCGACCAGACGCAGGGCGTGCGCTGCATCAAGGATGGCGAGGTGGTCGCCTATCGGATCGATGACCGCTATCCGGAAATCACCTTCCCCCAGGTCCAGCGCAAGGCGCTTTACGCGAAGGGATTTGTGCTGGTGCGGCACACCCTGAAGCTGCCGGCCGATGCCAAGGCGAAGTTCGAGGCTGCGGACAAGGCCGCGAAGGAAGAACAGGACAAGAAGGCAGCGCCGAAGGACGCGGCGGCTGCACCCGCAGCGCCGGCAGGAACAGCCGCTGCAGCGGGTCCGGCCAAGGCGGCGGCACCGGCGCCTGCCACGAAGACCTCGAAAGATGCCAAGGATTCCAAGGATCCGAAGGCCGCCGCCGCCGATGCCCGGCCTGAGCCCGGAACCGAGCTGACGTTCTACAGCCTCTACATGCACCTGATGGATTTCACCGGCTACCAGGAGGACCGCAAGCGCGCACGCCCGGGCTTCTGGACGGAAGGCAACGAGTTCGTCGTCGGTGAAAAGGCCAAGGATGCGCAGGAAGTGCCGCCGCCTCCTGCACCGGTGCAGGCCGCAATCGATGAGGACGACCACATTGGCTGTGACTGTGGTGGAACGTCGGGCGAATCGGGTGATGTTGCCGACGCGCTGGAGCAGTTGGGTTGGGGGCCTGGGCAGATGAAGGAATGGGACAACGTCGTGCAGGAGGCACATTCGGATGACTGATGCAGCGCCCGCGCCGATCATCGGCTTGAACATCCGCAGCGAAGCCAGCAGCCGCTCGACCCGGTTGGGCCTGCTGCCGCGCGGCGCACGGATAACCGTGAAGAACCGCAAGGACAAGTGGGCGCAGATCGATCGGATCCTCGAGGGTGATGTCGTCCCGGTCCGGCCCGGCGAGGCCGTGGACCCGGCGGCGAAGCAGGGCTGGATATTCATGCCCGAACTTGACCCGGGTCCGAAGCAACCGGTCCAGCTGGACAAGGTGGTGATTCCCGAAACGCCCATCGCCATCGGCGCTGGCGCGTTGCTGGGGCATGTCGGCGAGTATCAGCAGTACGTGGATGCCCAGCCGCTGCCCAAGCGCGGCACCCGCCCCTTGATGCACCTTGAGGTCTTTGCTGGCAACGATCTTCCTGTGTTCCTGGCCAAGTCGCGCAAGTACGCCTCGCTGCTGCCTCCGGGAACGGGAAGCTTGTTCGTGATCGAGAAGGGCGCAAGGCTGAAGAAGGAAGCCACGCCGGACGGCACGATGGAGCCGGATCCTTCGCTCATCCAGCTCAAGGATTCCGGCTTGGGCGCGTGGACGCTCGTCCAGCGCTCGGAGCTGAAAGTATTCGAGCGCAAGGCGCTGGGTGCCTATTCGGCGAGCAGCAAGAGTTACGCGAACGCAAAGGATGGGCATTTCACCGGCGTTTTCGTCGGCCCTGCCGATACGCAGCGCACGCAGTCCGAGAAGGAAGCGAAGAAGCACAACTATCAGCGGCGCGAAATGCGGATGCCGCTCGGCGAGCCGTTCTGGATCCTTCGCAAGGATCTGCAGATGTGCTCGGCCGGCGGAATGAAGTGGTGGAAGAAGCACCCGCTGCGCACCGACGGTCCGGATGGCGAGCCTGTTGGCTTGGTCCGGGTCATGCCCCGCGCCGAACTTGAGCGGCTGCCTGCGCCGAAGCGGGCGCTGGACAGCGACGGCAAGGCCTGGTGGGAAATCACGGCAATGGGCGAGAAGCCCGGGAGTTTCGTCTCCGGCTGGGCCTGCGAAGCGGGCCATGCCAAGGTGGGCTGGCAGTCCCCCTGGGCGTGGCCGGGCTTTGAGACGGTGGAAGAGGGCAGTATCCAGCCAGTCGACATGATGGCGGCGACGCTGGTGAAGATGGGCGTGTTGAAGGCCCACGAGGTGACCGACCACCGCATGCGCGCCGACAAGGTCGAGCGCAGCGCGCTGGTGCAGAAGCTGCACGCCCTGCTGGACACCGACGGCAACGGACACATCAGCAAGGCCGAGCTGCAGGCGGCAAGCAAGCAGCCCTTGCTGGCCCAGGCGTTGAGCCGGATGATCGTCCGTTACGAGAGTGAGTGGGGCGGCGAAGACGCCAAGTGGGACGAGCTGGACCCGCTGATGCTTGATGGTGCCGTGGAGTGGAACGCTGAGAAGCTGCGCATCCAGAACCTGCGGTGGTGGAAGGACGTTTCACCGAAGGTCAAAGGCTTCCCCGGCGCGCCGGAGGTCTTCCACCTGCACCCGATCGGGCTGCTGAACAACTTCTATTCGGCAATGGCCACGGCCAACGCCAATGCAACCCCCAGCAAGGATGCCAGCTACAACGGCGAACGCGAGAAGAGTGGTGCGCAGTGGCACAAACGCTTCATGCAGAGCAACAAGGTTGCCGATCTGAAGGAACCCTTCAAGTCGAACATCACCCGCTTCCTGGCGGCGCTGGATGCGGCGGGCGTGTCGGTCAACATCAACACGACCCTGCGTCCCCCGCAGCGCTCGTACCTGATGTACTACGCGCGTGAGATCGTCAACGGAATGGATCCGGCCAAGGTGCCGGCGTTCGAACCGCAGAACGGCGACGCGCCCGTGAACATCGACTGGCAGCACCTGGATGCCAGCGGCAAGCCGGACCTGAAGGCTGCCAAGCAGGGCGCCAAGGCGATGGATTCCGCGTATGGGGCCGCCGGGGCGATCGGCAAGCCTTACCGGTCCAACCACAACGGCGGCGAAGCGATCGACATGCGGCTGACCCCCGCCTGGGGCGTTGGCAAGACCGTGAAGAAGGCCGACGGCACCAGTGTGACGATCGGTGGCAAGCGTGACATCATCGATGTCGGTGCCAGTTACAGCGTCCTGCATTGGAACTATGACGGCAAACCGAAGAAGATCGATGATCCCCATTGGTCCAAGACAGGCAATTGACGATGGCAGGATTCATGATTCGAGCTGGGCTTGTTGCCGCAGGTCTGGCACTGGCGACCGGCTGCCAGGCGCAGCCTCCGGAAGTGGGGGGCTGGCGTCGGGTTTCCGACAGCGATCTCGAGCAGCAGTTCCATTTCTCCATGCTGCCGCGTGCCGCCGCCGCCGGAAGCCGCTGGGCAGTCTATGACGCCAAGGCCGGGAAAGTGGTGTGCTGCCTGTCGGTGGAGGGGAGCGAAGTCAGCGAGACCGATCTCCAGGATCGCTTCAACATTCCGGGGCCGTGGGTCACCGACCTGACCAATGGCTGGAACGTCGACGCGGCGCCCTATCGCCCGCACGTGCAGGTGCTGAAGGTGCAGGGCGCCCTGGGCAGCTACACCTTCAAGGAAGAGCGCGAGGCGGCGGGTGGATTGCTGCTGCCGGCCGACGCGCGTGCAGTGGATGCGAAGACGATCGAACTGGGCGGCGCACGCTATACGGTCGAGCGTCGCGACACCTCTCTGGCGGACGATGATGGCGGCGTCCAGACCTACACCCTGAAGCCTGCAGGGGGCGGGGCAGCGCTCAAGGTTGAAGTCCCATTCGGCACCTATTAGGCCTCGATCGATGCGGCCATCATCGGCCGCGTGGCGCGCTGGGGGCGATGCTTGTGCTCGGCGTCATGCTGCCACTGGCCGCCTTCGCCAAGGCGCCTGTTGATGCGCAGCGGGCGGTCGATGCCCCTCCGGAGACGCGGGCGTCGTCGCACGCCGGTGATCCGGACAATACCGGGACGCTCTTCGACGGATTGCTCGATTGTGCGCCACAGGGCTGGTATCTGGATGCAGGCCGCCCCGTCAATCCCTACCTGGCCAAGCATGCATCCGAGCCCTGCGAACGCGATGCAGCATTCGGGATCGCGTACTTCTGTCTGAACGCTGATTTTCATGGAGTCCCGGTCTACCGGGTGGTGGCCCACCTGGGCACGGCGCCGACACCCATTGGCGTACTGATCGACCTGCCGCTGGATGAAGCACGATCGCGCCTGCGCAGGTCGCTGGGCACGGAGTTGCGGGATGGCACAGGCAGCAGGCCGGGCCGGACCCCGGTGCTGGGCCCGCAGGGTGATGACACGCGGAAATCGCAGTTGATCTGCACGCCCGACTGGGCATGATCAACCCCTGGGATGCGCGCGGGAGGTGTGAAGTGAGTGCTGATGGAAACAGCGGACTACCGGCAATGAGCCAGACTCGCCTGCGCAGGCATGCCTTTGGGATCGCGTTGTCTGGCATCGCCTGCCTGGCGGCAGCGTGCAGCAACGCCGGCCCGTCGAGCGTACCGGGCAACGCGCCGTATGCAGGCGTGGTGATGAGCTATCCGCACTCGGGCTGCTCCTACACGTCCAGCCCCGTCGACTTCTGCGATGCCGCGCACCGCACGCAGATCGAGGAGGCCATCCGCACGCAGGCGCCCAACTTCAAGACGCACTACATCCTGGCCCAGCTTGAGGAGCGCAGGGAGTACTTCCAGCGCTCGATCGTGCTGATCGACAGCCGGGACGGAACGGTCTACCCGCTGCCGATCGATGCATTCAGTGGGCCACTGGTCAGCAAGGAGGGGGCACGTGAGTACGGCAAGGTGGAGACCTCGCGGCAAGGCGACACGTTCTGCGTCAGTGGTGCACTGCTGGTTTATCGCGCTTTTGAAGAAGGCCGCTTCTGTTTTGGCTTCGATGGTGTGCGTTTTACCGGGCACACAACGCAGTACATGCAGTAGCACTTCAGCCGGCAGTGATCGCCGCCGTCATGGTTGGCAACATCGCGCCCAGCGCGTGATGCTGACCGGCCTGCTTCCTGCCATTGCCGCCTGCAGCGGAACGCAGGGTCCGCCAGGCCGCGCGACCATGACGGCAACAGCGGATGAAGCCGCATTGGCCAACGAAGATCCGGCGGCCCCGGTGGGAAATGCGCGCTATATCGGCACCAGGATGCTTTCCCCTCATTCCGGATGCTCCTTCCTGAGCAGTCCGGTCAACTTCTGTGATGATCGACATCGCGCCCTGATCGAAAGGGTGATCGCCGAACGACAGCCGAATTTCAACGGGCGCTACATCGTCGCGGAACTGGAAGAAAGGCCTGAGTTCTTCCAGCGCTCCGTGGTGGTCATCAACGCAAGTACCGGCATCGTGTATCCGTTGCCGATCGATGCGCTATCCGGTCCTTTGTCCGCTGATGGGCGGTCCGCCACGTATGGAACGGTGGAGACGTCGCTGGATGCGAAGCAGTTCTGCCTGGTCGGAGCAGTATTGGCGTACCGCTCCATCAATGATGGTCGATTCTGCTTCGGCTTCGATGGTGGGCGTTTTACCGGGCACGTCACACCGTACATGCAGTGAGGGATCAGCTGCGGTATCTGTCCAGCACGTCCATCGGAATGTTTGTTCCGTGTGAAGGCGTTGACGTGCGCTGTCGTTTTCCATCTGTTACCGTCGGCTGGCAGGGGGAGGAACCGCGCGCCGGGGAGCGGTGCGCGGCAACAGTGGGAACGCCATGGAAGCGATGCGCAATCTCATGGTGCAGGCGGCCGGTCTGGATGCTGGCACTCGCCTGTTCCGCTTGGATCTACCGGATCTGCCAGCCGTGGTGGTGGATGCGTGGCAAGGGCACGATGCGTTGTCCACGGGTCGGCACCTGCAGGTGGATGTGCTGTCGCTGGACGCTGCACTGCCGCTGGCCGATTGGCTGGGGCAGCGGGCCAGCCTGTACGTGCGCCAGGCCGACGGCCAGGACTGGCCGCGCCACGGCGTGATTGCCGCTGCGCAATGCCTGCAGGCCGATGGCGGCCTGGTGCGCTACCGCATCACCCTGCGCGACTGGACATGGTGGCTGGACCAGGCAGTGTGCAGCCGGGTGTTCCAGGACCAGGACGTGCGCGCGATCTTCGATGCCGTGCTGCAGACGCACGCACCGCATGCGCACTGGCGCTGGAGCGATGACGTGGATGCGCTGCTGGCGGCCTCGCGGCCGCGCAGTTTCTGCGTGCAGTACCGGGAATCGGACCTGGCCTTCGTGCAGCGCCTGCTGGCCGAGGAGGGCGTGGGCTGGTGCGTGGAGGAGGTGGCCGATGCACCGGCCGGGCACGGCGTGCTCTTGTTTGCCGACTCGACGCTGCTGCCGGAATCGGCGACCTCGCAGGCGCAGGGCGGGATCCGTTTCCATCGTGCTGATGCCACCGAGGACGATGATGGCGTGCAGCAGCTGGGGCAGCAACGGCGGCTGCAGAGCACGCGCGTGCAGCTGCACAGCAGTGACTATCGCAGCGTGAGCTCGCTGACCGGGCAGCTGCCGCTGGAGGGCGCCAGCGAGGGCCTTCGCGAGGACTACGATGCGGTGGGTGCGTATGCATTCGCCGATGCGGCGGAGCTGCAGCACCATGCGCGGCTGATGGCCGAGGCGCGGGAGGCTCAGGCGCTGCAGTGGCAGGGGCGCGGCAGCGTGCGCAGCGCGGATGCCGGCCATGCCTGGGCGCTGACCGGCCTGCCGGGCGATCTGCCGGCCGAGCTGCTGCTGGTGGAAGTGACCCACGCTGGGGTCAACAACCTGCCGGTCGACCTGCGCGAGTGCGTGCAGGCGCTGCTGGGTGAGGCGGAAGAGCCCGACCCCCTGCAGGACGCAGCGAAGCGGCACGGCTACGTGAATGCGTTCAGCGCCGTGGCGCGCGACCGGCGCTGGCGCCCGGTCCTGGAGGACGGCACCGGTGCGCGACGCAATGCGCGACCGCTGGCGCCGGGCTACCAGACCGCGATCGTGGTGGCTGGCGCTTCAGCATCCAACGACCTGCACGCCGACGCGCTGGGACGGATCCGGGTGCGGTTCCATTTCCAGGGCGATGATGGCGGCGCCGACAGCGCCTGGCTGCGCGTGGCGCAGCGCTATGCGGGGCCGGGCGTGGGCAGCCAGTTCCTGCCGCGGATCGGCCAGGAAGTGCTGGTGGGCTTCCTGGAAGGCGACATCGACCGCCCGGTGGTGCTGGGCACGCTGTACAACGGGCGAGGCGAAGCGGGCGTGGCGCCGACCACGGCCGGTGCCAGCGCCGAGGATGATCTGTCGGCCTACGGCCAGGCTGCCGATGCACGCAACAGTGCGCAGGCCAACCTCAGTGGTGGCCAGGCGCCAGCGTGGCACGCGGCGGGCAGCGGCGACCAGGCGCACCGCCACGGCGGCGCGCTGTGGGGTATCCGCTCACGCGAGTGGGAGGGCGGCGAGGGCGGCAACCACCTGCTGTTCGATGATTCGAACCAGCAGCTGCGCACGCAGCTGGCCAGCAGCCAGCAGGTGTCTCAGCTGACGCTGGGCCACCTGCGGCATCAGGCCGACAACTATGTGGGCAGCCTGCGCGGGCAGGGCTTTGAACTGCGCAGTGACGCATGGGGTGCGGTGCGCGGTACGGCCGGCGCGTGGTTCAGTGCCTACGCCCACGCCAGTGCGTCGCCGGCGGGCGAGGCCGCGCAGCCGGCAGCACTGCTGCAGCAGCTGGTGGCGCTGGCGAAGAGCTACAGCGTCGCGGCCGGAACACACCGGACGGTGCTGCCCGCGGCGGAGGCCGGGGTGCAGTCGATGCATCGATCACGCCTGGATGGTGCGCAGTCGCCCTTGCCTGTGCTGTTGGCCAGCGTCCGCAGTACCGTGCCCGCCGAGGCGCTTGCAGAGGCCTCCGCAGCCGCCAGCCAGCGCAGCAGTGGGGCGGGGAAAGGCGTGGTGCCACATACCGGCGATGCCGTGCTGGGCCTGTCGTCACCGGAGGGCGCGGTGATGGTGGCCGGCCAGGGGTTGCACTGGGGGCAGGGCGAGACACTGGTGCTGGGCAGCGGGCAGCACAGCGATGCCGTGGTGATGGGAGATGCGCGCTGGCATGGCCGGCAGGCGATCGGCGTGCTGGCTGCGGCGGCCAGTGGCGCCGATACGCAGGCGCCGACGCTGACCCTGGCCAGCGGTGAGGCGGTGCTGGATTTCAAGGCACAGCAGGATCAGGTAGACGTGCAGTCGCGGCAGGCGCTGCGCGCGGCAAGTGCGCAGGCGTCGGTGGAAGTGGCCGCCGGTCGTACCGTCCAGGTTGCTACGTCTGGTGGTGCCAGCATCACCATCAGCGCAGGCAACATCGTGGTCAACGCGCCCGGTCGCATCGCCGTGCACGCCGGGCGCAAGTCGTTCCTGCCGGGCGGCAGCGGACGCTATCCGTTGCCGGTGTTTCCGCAGTCGGTCTGCAAGGAATGCCTGTTGCTGGCTGCACAGCGGGCCGCGCCGCTGACGCCCAAAGGGGGGGCGGCGTGATTCCGGACTGGCATTTCCCGCCGCTTGATCTGCCGCCGCTGGAGGAGGGCCTGCAGCGCTTCGTCCTGCTGGACGGCGCGCAGTGCAACCAGCCGGTGCAGCTGCTGCGCACGTTGCCGTGGGCACCGCTGCCGCTGTTCGATGGCCTGCTGGCCGATGGTGCCGACGATGCCAGCGTGTTCCTGGCCCGATTGCCGCGCGGTTTCGAGCATGACCGGTTCCTGCAGCGGGCCGCCTCGCAGGGGCGTTCGCCCGGCATGCTCAGCATCATCGAGACGAGCCTGGACGCCCAGCAACTGCAGCAGCGCCTGCAACGGCGCCTGGATGCCAGCTATCCGAACGGCAAGCTGTTCCTTGCGCGCTTTTTCGATGCGCGCGTCCTGCCCTGGTGGGTGCAGGTGCTGGACGAGGCGCAGTGCCGCGCGTTCCTGGCGATGGGAGAGCGTTGGTGGTACCTGCGCCATGACCTGCAATGGGCGCACCTCGAACTGGAGGACGTGGCCCTGGACCCGCACGACCCGCCCTGGGTGCTGGAGGCACCGCAGCGGCGTGCGCTGATCGACGCCAGCTACCCCTATACGCTGATCGACCATTTCCAGCTGACCGATCCCGAACTGCTGGCGCGGCTGCCACGGGCGCGCTGGTACACGTTCTTCCGGCGCGTGGTGGCGACGGCTGCGGCGGCCGGCATCGAGGACAGCCGCCGCGTGGTGATGGTGGCGACCTGGGCACTGCTGGCCGGCAGCGATCTCGGCGAGGATCCGGCCTGGCAGCAGCGCCTGCAGGATTTCGCCAGTGGCCGGCGCAGTGCGGCCGATATCGGCGATGAAGTGTGGCCCCTGGAAGAAAGCTGGGATTGAACGGAGCGAGACCGCGATGATGAGCAACAAGTACCTGTGGTGGAGCGCGCTGGCGGTGATCGCGCTGCTGGTGGTGGGCGTCGGCTGCAGCCGGGCGATGGCGCGCGGCAAGACGCCGATCATGTCGTTGTTCGCGTTCAACTACAGCCCGTATTACCTGGCCGATGTGCGGGTCGATGGGCAGTTTCTGGGTGGCTTGGACGGCTACACCAATGGCGGCTCCGGGATGGGGCCGCGCGCGCCCCGCGGCAAGGGGCCGGACAGCGTGCAGGTCCGTTGGATCGAGGCCAACCGCTACGACCTGGCCACCAACCGCTACCTGAGTGAAGGGCATCGCGTGCCGCGCGAGGCGTTGGTGCCGCTGAAGACGCCGTATCCGCCCAACCCGGCGACGTTGCTGCTGCATTTCTACGCCGACGGCCATGTCGAGGCGGAGCTGCTGGACAAGGGCGTGAACAAATGGGATGTGCGACGTATGCCGGTGCCGAAGGAGCACAAGGACCATGACCAGTACTGATCCGACCGCGATTCCGGGGCAGGTGGATCTCGAACCCGGTACCCCCGATCCGGTCGCGCAGGCCGAGGGCACGGCGCGCACGGCGCGGCTGGCGCGCGGAACGCGTCCGTTGAGTGATGCCGAGCGTCGCCGTCGCCAGGAAGCGATGTGCGGCACGGTGCCCGACAAGGAAGCGGCGACCACCGGCTGCACGCAGAGCCTGCACCTGAGCGTGTTCTTCGACGGCACGGGTAACAATCGCGAAGAGGAGCTGGGCAAGGATGCGGGGGAGCGGGCGCTTTCCAACATCGCCCGGCTCTACGACGCGCATGTAAACGATCGTCGCAACAGCAAGCGCCAGTATCTGGCGGGCGTCGGCACGCCCTGCCCGGAAGTCGGCGACAGCGGCGGCCTGCTCGGGCTGTCGATCGGCAAGGGCGGGCGCGAGCGCATCGACTTCGCGCTGCAGGCGCTGGACGAGCTGATCGATACCCAACCCGAGCCGATGCGCATCCTGGTGGTCAGCGTGTCGGTGCTGGGCTTCTCGCGGGGCGCTGCGTCGGCGCGGGCGTTCGCGCGGGATCTGGCGGCGCGCTGCAAGTGCCAGGCCGATGGCACCTGGTTGTACCGCGAACGCATCCCGCTGCGGATCGGTTTCATGGGCGTGTTCGATACGGTGTGCTCGGTGTGGCCGAACCTGGCTGCGGCAGGGATCAATTACCGCAATGGGCATACCGGCTGGGCCGAAGGCATGGTGGTTCCGGAAATCGTGGAACAGTCGGTGCACATGACCGCCGCCCATGAGCTGCGTGGCCAGTTCCCGCTGGATTCAACGCGGGAGCACGCGGTCTACCCGGCCAACACGGTGGAAATCTGGTTCCCAGGCGTGCACTCGGATGTGGGTGGTGGCTATGACCCCCAACACCAGGGGCGGCAGAACAGCATCGCGCGCTTTGCCCTCAACGAGATGTACGACATGGCGCAGGCCGGTGGCGTGCTGCTCAACCCGATCAGCCTTCTGGAAGATCACGTAAAGGCCGAGTTCGACAAGCAGGATCCGGAGCTGCAGGCCGTGTTCAACGCCTATCTGCAGGCGGTTCGGGTCAAGCGCGGGCGCATGGAGGATGTACAGGCCGCGCACATGCAGCTGCTGTACCGCTGGATGCGGGTGCGCGTGGCGCGGGGCGATCAGTTGCCATCAATGCAGCGCCTGGCGGCGCGCGAGGAGGCGCTGCGTGAACAGGTACGGACCCTGCGCCGGCGGCAGTCGCAGCTGCCCGCGCCCTGGGACAACGACAACCTGCACCTGGCCGACCAGGGCAATGCAGACAAGACCGCCGAGTGGAATCGCGTGTCCGACGAACTCAAGGTGCGTGACGACGAGCTGTCGGCCGTGCGCAAGCAGCGGCGTGGGCTGGAGAAAGAAAACGACACGATGGTCGGCAAGATCGTCGGCCTGCGGCGTCGCCGCGAGCGGGGCGCGTCGTTGACCATGGCCGAGCGGGTGACCCTGGAGTCGTGGGATGACACGACCCTGCTGCCGCCGGAGGTGGAAACCTTCTTTGATGGCTACGGCCACGATTCGGTGGCGCACTGGTTCATCGGCAACCTCAGCCAGTGGCGCGTGCTGTACTTCGGTGCGACCAAGTACACGCCGGGCAAGGTTGAAGAAGCCGAGGTGGAGGCGGCCGTGCCGGGCTGAGGGCCGCGTTACAATGGCCCGCTGGCCCAACCGTTGAATGTGAGTGTCGTGCCCCGTCTGCTTCCGTTGTTCCTGTCCCTGTCCGTGCTGGCCGGTTGTTCCAGCACCCCGGCACCTCCGGCCCATTCCGATGCGTTGTGGCGCCTGATCGAACGCGACTGCCGAAGCGCGCAGGGACCGCAGGGCAGCTGCCTGCAGATGGAAGAAGCGGCTGACCGGCGCGATGTGCTGGTGAAGGACTCCCATGGCGATTTCCAGTTCCTGCTGATGCCGCTGGACAAGGTCAGTGGCATCGAGAGCCCGGGGCTCTACCGCAAGGGCGTACCCAACTATTTTGCCGCGGCGTGGCGGGCCCGTTCCCACACCCAGCAGGCCTTGGCCCAGCCGCTGCCGCGCGAGGTGGCCAGCCTGGCGTTGAACTCGCCGCATGGCCGCTCGCAGCACCAGCTGCACATCCACGTGGACTGCCTGCGTGCCGATGTGGTGCAGGCGCTGGACGCGCAGCAGGCGGCGCTGGGGATGCGCTGGGCACCGTTGCCGGTGCTGCTGCGTGGCCACCAGTACCAGGCGCGCCTGCTGGCCGGTGCGGAGCTGACCGCCAACCCGCTGAACCTGCTGGCCTTCGACCTGAGCGGCCCGGCTGACGTCGGCAACTGGAGCCTGCTGGTGGCGGGCCACCGCGATGTGCGCGGTGCGCCCGGTTTCGTGCTGCTGGCCACCCGGCTCGACCCCGCCACCGGCAACGACGCCAGTGCCGAGGAACTGCAGGACCATGCCTGCAGCGTGCTGACGGGTGCCGGCTCTGCGCTGGAGCGCGTGCGCTAACCCACCGCGGCCTGCTGGGGGCGCCAGGTCGACGCGGTCAGTGCATGCAGGCTGCGATCCTCCCAGCCGTCCGCGCCCAGATGATGGTCGCGCAGCAGGCCCTCCTTCTGGAAGCCGGCCGCGCGCAGCACGTCCGAAAGCCCGGCGCTGTCGTCGGGCGGCAGCATCACGTAGACGCGGTGCAGCCCGACCTGTTCAAACAGGAAGGGGCACAGTGCATGCAGCGTGTGTGCAAAGCGTTGCGCATCGCCCCAGTCGGCCTGGCAGAAGCGTTGCAGCTCGGCACTGCGACCGCGTGCCGACTGCAGCCGCACCGTGATCTGGTCGACCAGGGCGTGGCTGGCCTGGTCGAACACGCCCAGCAGCAGGCGATCATTGTCTTCCTGCAGCCGCGAGCGCTGGATGCCGATGAACAGCTGCACCTCGGCATCGGTGCGGCAGGCCAGGTGGCAGCCACTGCGCCGCTGTCCGCACAGCGTGCGCCAGCCGGCCAGATCGGTGCGCTGCAGCGAGCGCAGGTTGATGGAGCCGTGGCCCAGGTGCAGCAGGTGGCGGCGCAGTACCGGGTGCAGGGCAAGGTGGGAAGCGGAGTTCGGTTCGATGCACATGTGGGCACGATTACGCCTTTGCGCGCCGATGCCCATGAAAATTGTTGCAAAGTGAGCTGCCCTGCGCGCGGGAGGCCTGCGTTGGTTCAGGCGCAGGCCGATCCGCGGGCATCGCGATGAAAGCGAAAGGTCCGATGGCGACGGCCTTCCCTTGATGCGGTGCAGATGGTGGAAGGCGTGCGAACTGGCATGACGTGGGACTTCGACGCAGGGAGCGCAGGGATGGGACTACGAGGGCTATGGATGGCCGGGCTGTTGCTGGCGATGTTGCCAGGCTGCAACAGGGACGATGCTGGAACGACGAACCGCGCCGCTGCGTCCGGACCAGGCGAGCGAGCGACGGCCACGGAGCAGGCAGCGGGTGACGTCGTGTTGCCCGACGACGCTGCACGCACACCTGCCGCGGCGCCGGCGCCGGTGGTTGCGCCTGTGCCGCCTCCGGCCCCTGCGCCCCCTGTACAGCGCGTGGCGGCGTCCAATCAGGATTACCTGGCTGGTGAGTCCCGGTTGCTGAGCGGGAATGCGCTGTCGATGGCGGAGGCCGAAACCGTCTTGCGTTCCCGTGCCGGGTTCGAAACGGCGCTGCAGCAGTTCGAGCAGGATGCCGCACGCCATCAGGATGCGCAGGATCTGAGCACGCTGTACCGGGCGGCGGCCACCCGGGCACTGGGCGGCGATGTGGCCCTTGCTTCGCTGTCATGTGGCTACAGCCTGTGCATGGGCGAGATCCGCAGCCGCAGCGACACTGGATTCCGGGACTGGGTTCGCGCTTTCGGCAAGGACGGCGACGCGCCGCACTACGCGTTGATCACGGCCGAGTACGTGCTGGGCAAGGAGCAATCCGTGGGGCGCTTCGTGTTTTCCATCGATCCGGCGGCCAACGGCATCAGCCAATAGCGTCAAGCCTGACTGACTGACCAGGCCGGCCAGGCCGTTACGGCAGTGCCTGCACGCTGTACGACTCGATGACGTAGCTGAAGGGCTGCTGCTGGCGGTCGCGCAGCAGGGCGCGTACTTCCAGGATCACGCCGTGGTCGCCTTCGCCGCGCGGCGGCCAGAAGGTCTGGTCGGCCAGGGTCTGGCGCTGGAAACCGAGCGGACCCACCACGCGGCCGAAGGGTTCGTCGCTGCTGTCCAGCACCTGGTTCATGGCGGTGCTGAGGCGGTCCGGCAGGTACCAGTTGTCGGCTTCGGAGAGCACGCGGTTGCCGCAGACCAGCTGCACCCGCCGATAGCGCAGCGGAGTACCGGCGCCTGCGCCGAGCGCCTTCAGTACATCGGCCGGTGCCGCCTTGTCCTGGCCATGTACGCGGACGGCGCGCACGCGGGCCTGTTCAGCCAGGCCGTGCTCGGCGCACCAGCTTTCGAGGGTTCCGGTTGCGCTGGGGCCGGCCAGCACGCGCTGGTGCAGCAGCTCGACCAGGGCGGATGGCGCGACGCGCTGCTGTCCGGGCGGTGCCTGCAGGGGCGCGGTGGCACCGGCATCGGCGGCGGACAGGCTGGCGATCGGCGCAGCGGCCAGCAGGGACGCGGCCTGCCAGCGGCGGAGACGATCGTGGCGGTCGGACGGGCCCATGCGGCATCACAGCGGAAACAGGTGTCTATGGTACCCGTTCAGGCGTGCACCGGGCGTGCCGATCACGTCGACACCGGTGGCCATTCATTGCGCTGGCGAATACGAGACATGCAGATATTTCGTTGGCCGATGCCGGGGGGGGCGGCGCACGATGGGCCCCTTGATGGCTTTACGGGAGTTCCCCCCATGACCCTGCAGTTCGTCCAGGGCGGCGTCGATCGCGATGGTGCGCCGGTGCATTTCCACATCCGCGACGGCCGTTTCGAGGGGCTCAACCGCGCGGCGGCCCCGGCCGAAGGTGCCAGGATCATCGACCTGAAGGGTTTCACCTTGCTGCCCGGGCTGGTCGATGGCCATATCCACCTGGACAAGAGCTTCGTCGGTGATCGCTGGCATCCGCATCAACCGGTGGCCAGCCTGCGCGAGCGTCTGGCGGTGGAGAAGGCCGCCGTGGCCGGGGCCGCACCGATGGTGGACCGCGCCGAAGCGCTGATCCGCCAGTGCAGTGGCTTCGGCACCGTGGCCATGCGCTGCCACGTGGATATCGACGCCAGCACCGGCCTGCGCCACCTGCAGGCCGTACGCGAGGCCGCGCAACGCTGTGCGGACATCATGCAGATCCAGCTGGTGGCGTTTCCGCAGGCGGGCGTGATGTCCTGCGCGGGCACGGCCGCGGTGCTGGAACAGGCCCTGGCCGAGGGCGTGGAGGTGCTGGGCGGCATCGACCCGACCACGCTGGATGGGGATGCCGAAGGGCAGCTGGCCCTGCTGTTCGGCCTGGCCGAACGTTATGGCGTGCGCCTGGACATCCACCTGCATGAGCCGGGTGAAACCGGCCTGGCCCAGCTGCTGCGCATTGCCGCGCGGACGCGGGCGGCCGGGCTGCAGGGCAGGGTGGCGGTCAGCCACGCGTATGCCCTGGGCGAGGTGCCGCTGGCGCGCGCGCTGCAGGTGGGCGAGGCATTGGCCGCTGCCGGCGTGGCGATCATGAGCAACGCGCCGGGCGACCACCCGTTCCCGCCGCTGCGGGCGCTGCACGATGCGGGAGTGCGGGTGTTCGCGGGCAACGACAACATCCGTGACTGCTGGTGGCCGTATGGCAATGGCGACCTGCTGCAGCGTGCGATGTTGCTGGGCTACCGCTCGGGGTTCTACACGGATGCGGATCTGATGTTGGCGCTGGAGATGGTGACGACCCATGCGGCGGCGGTGATCGGGCTGCCGGAGCATGGGATGGGCGAGGGGATGCCGGCCACGTTCGTGGCAGTGCGGGCGGATCACGGTCCCGCAGCGGTGGCAGGCGTGCCGGCCGAGCGGCGCGTCGTTGTTGGCGGGCGGTGGGTGTAGTCGGCAGGGCTTGCAGCCCTGCACCTGCAGGGGCAACGTCAACGTCAAAAGCGGGCTATCCGTGGGTTGGCGGGGCGGTGTGGGTGGTCAGGACACGCCGTAAACCCGTCCATGGGGGCTCGATGGCGCCATCCATGGCGCCAACGGTCCTGCCCACCCACACCGCCCCACCTCTGACAGGTTCACGCGGCTGTTGGTAGGTGTCGACTGTTGGTCGACACATCTGTCAGATATCGAATGAATTCATCCACGCATGGCGTGGCTCTACTGGGACGACTCCGACAGGCTGTTGGTAGGTGTCGACCGTTGGTCGACACATCTGTCAGACATCGATATCCGACCCCGTGCCGACCAACGGTCGGCACCCACCAAAGCAGAACGCCGTTTCGACAGCTCGCGAGAAACTGTCGAAGGCGGGGTGGGTCCGGTTGAGGGGGCGTGAGCCGCATGGATGCGGCGACCGAGCTTACATGGACGTACTTGCAGCGACCCCCTCAACCGGACCCACCCCGCCATCCCACGGATAGCCCGCTGTTGCTGTTGCTTCGGCTTCGGCTTCGGCTTCGGCAGGTGCAGGGCGCAGCCCTGCCGAAAACTACTCCGCCTCGCGCTGGACCTGGCGCCAGAGTTCGGCCGCGAGCGCGCGCACTGCATCGTCCGCATCCGGGCGATGCAGCAGCCCGATCTCGTAGTTGTCCACCACCGGCAGGCCACGCTCGCCATCGATGACCCGGTGCTCGCGGCCCACCGCGCGCCGCGGCAGCAGGCTGATGCCGATGCCATCGGCCACTGCGCCCTGGATGCCACTCAGCGAGGAACTGGTGAACGCGATGCGCCAGCGCAGGCCCAGGGCCTCCACCGCCTGGATCATCTCGTCGCGGTACAGGCCGCGTGGCGGGAAGGTCACCAGGGGCAATGGATCCTGCAGCAGGCTGCTGCTGCGCAGGCTGTCGATCCAGTGCATCGGCTCGCGCCGGCAATGCACCGCCTGGCGGGTGTTGCGGCGCTGCTTGACCAGCACCAGGTCCAACTCGCCGTGGTCGAAGCCATGCGCCAGATCGCGGCTCAGGCCGCTGCTGATCTCCAGCTTTACCTGCGGGTGGCGGCGGCTGAAGGCGGCCAGCATGCGCGTGGTCTGCGCGTTGACGAAATCCTCCGGCACGCCGATGCGCACCGCGGTTTCCACCGTGGCGCCAGCCAGGGCTTGGGCCATTTCCTCGTTCAGGTCGAGCATGCGCCGTGCGTAGCCCAGCAGGGTGTGCCCCGCATCGGTGGGGTGCACGTCGCGGTGGCCGCGCTCGAGCAGGCGGTGCCCGGCCAGCTCCTCCAGCCGCCGGACCTTCTGGCTGACCGTGGACTGGGTGGAATGCAGGCGGGTGGCGGCGGTGGTGAAGCTGCCGCAGTCGGCCACCATCACCAGCGCACGCAGCAGGTCCAGTTCGAACAGCGTTCTATTCGATTTGGCACTGTCTTGCATTTGAACATTTCACTTCTGGATGCACGTGGCGACTTCTACCATGCAGGGCAAGGGGCGGCAAGCATGGCGCCCCGTTGCACCGGAGAACCGCAGATGCGAATCCATCGTTGCCGTCGCTGGCCCCGTCCGCTGGGCCGCCTGTTGCTGCTGTGCCTGCTGGCGGTGGTGGTGCCGGCCTGTTCTGCGACCGCCGGTCCGGCCGATGTGCGACTGCGTGATGCCGCCACGCGCGGTGATGCCGATGCCGTGCGTGCGGCTCTGGAAGACGGTGCCGACCTGGAATCGCGCGATGGCCAGGGCTGCACCGCACTGCTGCTGGCGACCCACGGCAACAACGTCGATGCGGCGCGCGAACTGATCGAAGCCGGTGCCGACGTCAACGCCAAGGATGCGATGCAGGACAGTGCCTATCTGTATGCCGGCGCGCGCGGCCTGGATGAAATCCTCGCGCTGACCCTCGCCCACGGTGCGGATCTGCGCAGCACCAACCGGTACGGCGGCACTGCCTTGATTCCCGCCGCCGAGCGCGGCCATGTCGCTACGGTCCGCACGCTGCTGCGTGCAGGCGTGGCGGTGGACCATGTCAACCGCCTGCACTGGACCGCGCTGCTGGAAGCGATCCTGCTGGGCGACGGTGGTCCGCGCCATGTGCAGATCGTGCAGTTGCTGCTCGACGCCGGCGCGAATCCCGAACTGGCCGATGGCGATGGCGTGACGCCGCTGGCGCATGCACGCCAGCGTGGCTACACGCAGATGGAAACCCTGCTGCGCCGCGCCGGCGCCAGCCGCTGAACCCCGCACCCCTTCCACCCCGCGCGCCACGCGCGCCCACCAGGATGCTGTCCATGTTCCGTTCCCGTACGTTGTCCCTCGCGATCCTTCTTGCCGTCGCGCCGCTGTCGGTGTCCGCCGCCGAGCGCGCCGACCTGCTGATCCGCAACGCCACCGTGGTTGATGTCGAGCACGCACGCAGCGTGCCGGGGCAGAGCGTGGTGATCCGTGGCGATGACATCGTCGCGGTGGGCCCTGATGCGCAGCTGCGCAGCCAGTGGACCGCCAGCCGCCAGGTCGACGCCAAGGGCAAGTACCTCATCCCCGGCCTGTGGGACATGCACGTGCACTTCGGCGGCGGCCCGGCGTTGATCGAAGAGAACAAGGCGCTGCTGCCGCTGTACATCGCCCATGGCATCACCACCGTGCGTGACTGCTCCGGCGACCTGCCCGAGCAGGTACTGCAGTGGCGTGGCGAGATCGCCAACGGCACGCTGTTCGGGCCGCGGCTGCTCAGCTCGGGCGCGAAGATCGAAGGCATCAAGCCGGTCTGGAAGGGCACGATCGAGGTGGGCACCGAGGCGGACGCCGACAAGGCGATCGCCCGCCTGCAGCACGACAAGGTCGATTTCGTGAAGATCACCGACAGCACGCTGAAGCCGGGGCTGTTCCTGTACTCGGCCAGCGCCGCGCGCAAGGCCGGCTTCAAGGCCTCGGGCCACATCCCGATGGCGCTGACCGTCGAACAGGCCGTCGACGCCGGCCTCGCTTCGATCGAACATCTCGATTACGCGTTCAAGGCCGGCAGCAAGGATGAAGCGCAGATCGCCGCTGATTTCGGTGCGGGCCGCATCGATCGCGCCGAGGCCAACCGCCGCCTGGATGCCAGCTTCGACCACGATACGGCGATGCACGCCTACCGCGACTTCGCCAAGCGCGGCGTGTTCGTCACCCCGACCCTCAATGGTGGCCGCATCCTCGATTTCCTCGACCAGGATGACCACGCCAACGATCCGTACCTGGCCTACATCGGCCCGGGCCTGCGCGCGACCTACCAGTGGCGCGTGGACCGCGCGGCCAAGGCCAGCCCGGCGCAGATCGAGGCGCGCCATGCGCAGTACCACCAGGTGGCATCGGTGCTGCCGCTGCTGCAGGAAGCGGGCGTGACGATCATTGCCGGTACCGATGCCGGCTTCCTCAACTCGTACAATTTCCCGGGCATTGCCCTGCACCAGGAACTGCAGCTGTTCGTGAAGGAAGGCCTGAGCGCGCCGCAGGCACTCTCGGCCGCCACCCGTTCCGGCCCGGCCTGGTTCGGGCAGATGGATCGCTATGGTGGCGTGGCCACCGGCAAGGCGGCCGATCTGGTGCTGCTGACCGCCAACCCGCTGCAGGACATCGCCGCGACGGAGAAGATCGACAGCGTGATCCTGCGCGGCACCGTGTATGACCGTGCGGCGCTGGACAAGATGCTGGCCGACACCAAGGCCAAGGTGGCTGCGTGGAATGCCGAGGCTGCTAAGCAGGAATGACCCTTCCGGGGTTCACCGCGCTGCCGGCCGCATGCCGTGCAGCTGCGGCAGCGCTTCCTTCATCGCATCGATGAAGGCGCGCAGCCGCAGGGGCTGCTGGCGCGCGGCCGGAAAGACCAGATGCACCGGCAGCGGCGGAGCCTGCCACTGCGGCAGCAGCTGCACCAGGCGGCCTTCGGCCAGATCCTCAGCCACCAGCCATGCCGAAACCACCGCCGCGCCCAGGCCGGCCACGGCGGCACGCTGCACCACGAACAGGTTGTCAGTGAGCAGGCGAGGCGCGATCGACAGCGTGTGCGCGCGCCCCTGCGCGTCGTGCAGCAGCAGGCGTTCGCGGTAGTAGGTCGCCAGTGCGATCCATGGCAGGGCCTGCGCCTGTTCGGGGGTGCGGATGTGCGAGGGATCGGCCAGGGTGGGCGCGGCCACCACGATGCGCGGCACCTCGGCCAGTGGCAGGGCCACCATGCGCGGCTCGTCCACCGGGCCGACGCGCACGGCGCAGTCGATGCCGTCGGCGACGAAGTCCGGGCGATGGTCTTCGAGTATCCATTCCAGGCTCAGCTGAGGATGCCGGGCGAGGAAGTCCAGCATGGTCGGCAGCAGCTGTGCCTGGCCGAACGCGTGCGGCACCATCACCCGCAGGCGCCCACGCAGGACCTGCGCTTCGCCATGCAGCTCGGCCTGCAGCGCTTCCCATTCGTCGATGACCCGCTGCGCGTGGCGCTGGCAACGCTGGCCGTCCTCGGTCAGCTGCAGGCCGTGGGTGGAGCGCTGCAGCAGGCGCAGGCCCAGTTGCCGTTCCAGTGCCTGCAGGCGCCGGCTCACCGTGGGCTGGGTGGTGCCCAGCTGGGTGGCAGCGGCCGAGAGGCTGCCGGCATCGACAATGCGCAGGAAGGTTCTCAGCAGGTCCAGGCGGTCGGCGCCGGCGGGCAGGTCGTTCATGCGTGTGGCGTATGAAGGATATGTGGATGAGCCTACTACAGACGTGCGGCGAATATCGGCAGGCTATGCACCATTCCTCCCCCGGAGTTCCCGAATGTCCACCTCCTCTGTTTCCGTGACCGTCATGCCGACGGCCGCTCCTTCGGCCCCGTTGGTACTGGCGATGGCCGCCGGCGCCGGTTTCTCGGTTGCATCGCTGTACTACAGCCAGCCGATGCTGGGCCTGATCGCCCAGGACCTGGGTGCCAGCGAGCGCGGCGTCGGCCTGGTGCCGACCCTGACCCAGCTTGGCTATGCGCTGGGCATCCTGCTGTTGGCCCCGCTGGGTGACCGCTTTGATCGTCGCCACCTGATCCTGCTGAAGTCGGTGCTGCTGTCCGTGGCGCTGGCCGCTGCCGCGTGGGCCGGGCAACTGCCGGGGCTGCTGGTGGCCAGCCTGCTGGTGGGCCTGATGGCCACGCTGGCCCAGGACATCGTGCCGGCGGCTGCGGTGCTGGCCCCGGACGCGCATCGTGGGCAGATCGTCGGCCGGGTGATGACCGGGCTGCTGCTGGGCATCCTGTTGTCGCGCGTGGTCAGTGGCGTGGTGGCCGAAGCCTGGGGCTGGCGCACGCAGTTCGTGCTGGCTGCGGTGTCAGTGGCAGCGATGGGCGCGGTGATGGCCAAGGCGCTGCCGCGCTTTGCACCGACCAGCACGCTGCGCTATCCCGCGCTGTTGGGGTCGCTGCTGCAGTTGTGGCGCGAGCAGCCGCAGTTGCGGCGCGCGGTGGCCAGCCAGTCGCTGCTGGCAGTGGGTTTCAGTGCGTTCTGGTCGACCCTGGCGCTGATGCTGCACGCCACGCTGGGTCTGGGCAGCGCTGCGGCCGGTGCGTTCGGTATTGCCGGTGCGGCGGGTGCGTTGGCGGCCCCGTTCGCCGGCCGTTACGCCGACCGGCTGGGCAGCCATGCGGTGGCGCGCCTGGCGATTACCGTGGCGCTGGTGGGGTTTGGCCTGCTGCTGGCCGACAGCTGGCTGCCGGCTGCGGCGCTGCTGCCGCTGCTGGTGGTGAGCGCGTTGCTGTTTGACTTCGGTTTCCAGTCGGCGCTGGTGGCGCACCAGACGTTGGTCTACGGCCTGGTACCGCCGGCGCGCAGCCGCCTCAACGCGCTGTTGTTCACGGGCATGTTCATCGGCATGGCCGCGGGCGGCGCGCTGGGCAGCCTTGCGCTGGCGCAGTGGGGTTGGCACGGCGTGGCGTGGCTGGCGGTGGTGTGTGCGGGCAGCAGCCTGCTGGTGCGGTTGAGGTAGGTTTGTTTGTTTTGCAGGGCTTGCAGCCCTGCACCTGCTGAAGCCAGAGCAAGGGCAGAAGCTGGGTTCCCGTGGGTTGGCGAGGTGGGTCCAGTTGAGGGGGACGCTGCAAGTACGTCCATGTAAGCTCGGTCGCGCCATCCATGGCGCTCACGCCCCCTCAACCGGACCCACCCCGCCTTCGACAGTTCTCCGCGATCTGTCAGAACATGCTGCTGCTGTTGGTGGGTGCCGACCGTTGGTCGGCACGGGGGCGGATATCGATGTCTGACAGATGTGTCGACCAACGGTCGACACCTACCAACAGCAAACGGAATCTGCAGGGGGTGGGGGCGGTGTGGCGGGCAGCAGCCTGCTGGTGCGGTTGAGGTAGGTTTGTTTGTTTTGCAGGGCTTGCAGCCCTGCACCTGCCTAAAGCCACAGCAACGTCAAAGGCTGGCTTTCCGTGGGATGGCGGGGTGGGTCCAGTTGAGGGGGACGCTGCAAGTACGTCCATGTAAGCTTGGTCGCGCCATCCATGGCGCTCACGCCCCCTCAACCGGACCCACCCCGCCTTCGACAGTTCTCCGCGATCTGTCAGAACATGCTGCTGCTGTTGGTGGGTGCCGACCGTTGGTCGGCACGGGGCGGATATCGATGTCTGACAGATGTGTCGACCAACGGTCGACACCTACCAACAGCCTGCCGGAGTCGACACGGTAGAGCCACGCCATGCGTGGATGCGTTCATTCGATATCTGACAGATGTGCCGACCAACGGTCGGCACCTACCAACAGCCGCGTGAAATTGTCGGGGGTGGGGCGGTGTGGGTGGGCAGGACCGTTGGCGCCATGGATGGCGCCATCGAGCCCCCATGGATGGGTTTACGGCGTGTCCTGACCATCCACACCGCCCCGCCCAACCAGCAGAAATCCAGAGCTGTTTTTGAACTTGCTTCGGCTTCGGCTTCGGCTTGAAGCAGGTGCAGGGCTGCAAGCCCTGCAGAAAACCCCGGCTTCAATCGTGGCCGGTGTCATCCAGGCTGATGATCCCGCGACGCAGCGCCTGCGTCACCGCATGCGTGCGATCACCCACGCCCAGCTTGTCCATCAGGCTCTTCATGTGCGCCTTCACCGTCTGCTCGGATATCTGCATCCGCTCGCCAATGCGCTTGTTCGACAGGCCGCCGGCCACGTGCCGCAGCACCTCCGTCTCGCGCGGCGACAGCCGGTCCTCCACCACGTGCGCGGCAATGCTCGCTGCCACGGACGGTGGAATCGCGGCGCGCCGGCCGCCAGCCACCGTGCGGATCGTGTCCACCAGCTCGTGGCGCAGCATGTCCTTGAGCAGGTAGGCGCTGGCACCGGCCTGCAGCGCACGTACCGCGCGCACATCGCCGCGGTAGGTGGTCAGCACGATGATGCGTGCGCGCGGATCCAGCGCACGGATCCGCACGATCGCTTCCACGCCGTCCAGGCGCGGCATCTGCAGGTCCATCAGCACCACGTCCGGCTGCAGTTCCTGATAGCGCGCGATCGCTTCTTCGCCATCGGCGGCTTCGCCCAGCAGGCGCAGGTCCGGTTGCGCGCCGAGCAGGGCGGCCAGGCCGTCGCGCAGCAGGGGGTGGTCATCGACCACCAGCACGCCGATCGGGGAAGAGGATTCAGTCATCGCGTTTTCTACTCCAGGGCCAGCGCCAACGCGGTGGCCGGCGGTGATACAGGCGCCGTGCGGGGACCGCCAGCGCCACTTCGGTGCCCAGTCCCGGGCGGGTCCACAGCTGCAGTTCGGCACCCAGGCGTTGCGCGCGTTCGCGCATGCCCTGCAGGCCCCAGTGGCCATGGCCGGCATCGTCGTCGGCGATGCCCACGCCGTCATCGCGCACGTGCAGCAGGAAACAACGGCTGCCGTAGGACAGCTCCACTTCGATGGCGCTGGCCTCGGCATGGCGCAGTGCGTTGCGGATCGCTTCGCGGCCGATCAGGAACACCTCTTCCACCGCGTCGGGTTGCAGCGGCGGCGGTGTGCCCTCCACGGTCAGTCGCAGCGGGTTGGTGCCCTGGCCGGCGTATTCGGCGTGCACGTCGGCCAGCGCGGTGGCCAGGTCACGGCCGGCGAACGGACCATCCCGCAGGGCGTTGACCCGTTCGCGGCCCTCGGCGAGGTTGCGCTCGGCCAGCTGCATTGCCGATTCCAGCTGGGTGCGCACGCTGTCCGGCGTCTGCGCTGATTGGCTGATGGCGTGCAGGCGCAGGATCAGTCCCTGGCTGCCCTGCAGCAGGGTGTCGTGCAGGTCGCGCGCGATGCGCTCGCGTTCTCCGTGGCGTTCCTGCAGGCGGGCACGGAACAGCGCGGCCAACTGGCCGCTGCGGATGCGCACGGCCACCACCAGCGCCGCCAGCACCAGCGCAGCGCACAGCAGCTTGAACCAGACCGTCTGCACGAACGTGGCGGCGATGCTGAAGGTGCGGCTGGCCGGGGCTGTGCTCCAGACACCGTCTTCGTTGGCCGCCTCCACATCGAAGCGGTAACTGCCGGGGGCCAGGTTGGTGTAGTAGGCACGGGTGCTGCTGCCGGCGTCCTGCCAGCCCTCGTCCACGCCGGTCAGCCGGTAGCGGTAGCGGTTGCGTTCCGGGCGGGCCAGTGACAGCGCCACATAGTCGATCTGCAGCTGGGTGGTGCCGGCTGGCAGGCGTAGTCCTTCCTGCAGCGGTGCCTGGGTGGCGCCGTACAGCACATCGCCGATGCGGACGCCGGGTGCCAGGGTGTTGCGGTGCGCGGCGTTGGTGTCCAGCCATGCCAACCCCTGGTTGGTGGCCAGCCAGAGCAGGCCGTCGGCCGCCTGGACGGCCGTGGGGATCGGGCCACTCTGCAGGGCGATGCCAGGCATGCCGTCCACGGCATCGAACAGCCGCGGTGCCACCGGTTGATGGCTACGTACAGCATCGCGCAGGGCCGTGCGGTCCAGTCGCACAAGCCCGCGGCTGCCATTGAGCCAGAGCCGCCCGTGTGCATCGGCGACCATGCCGGTGATGCCTTCCAGTACGCCCGCCATATCCGTGCGCACTTCGCTGAAGGGGGCCTCGCCGATGCGCGCGGCCAGCCCGGCTTCGCCGGCCACCAGCAGCATGTCCTGGTCCTGCAGCAGGGCGGTCACCGGCCCGACGGCGAGGCCCTGGCGCGCATCGAAGGTCGCCACGCCGCTGGCATCCATGCGCCGCAGGCGGCCATCGGCATAGCCCAGCAGCAGCGCACCATCGCTGCCCATCGCCATCGTCGAACATGCCTGCTCGGGCAGGCGCGCCTGGCGGTACCACTGCGCATGCTGGTAGTGCAGGACGCCGCGCTCGCCGACACAGGCCCAGGCCTCCTCATCGTTGGGGAACAGCACCGCTTGCAGGGATTGACCGGTGTACGGGGCTGGCGACGGAATGCGCGTCGCGTGGCCGTTGACGGTGCGCACCAGGTTGATCCAGTCGAACTGCCACAGCGGTGTCGGCGCCTGGCGCGCGGCCTGCTGCAGCTGCGCGGCGCGCTCGCCCAGCAGTGAGCGGCGCAGGTCGTAGGGTTTCAGATCCTCGCCATAGCCGTACACGCGCCCGTCGCTGGCACGTACCAGCGAGCGGTAGGGATCGGTGGGGCCGGCCGCCAGGGCCTGCACGCTGCGCGCGCGGAAGCGGTTGAGGCCGAGGTTGGTGCCGACCCAGAGATTGCCTTCGCGGTCGACGAGGACCGGCACCGCCGACGTCGCGGTCAGGCCCTGCGGCGTATCGAAACGCTCCATGTGCGTGGCCTGGTCACCTTCGAAGGTGACCCTTGCCACGCCGCCGTGCGGGCTCATGGTGGCCCACAGCGCGCCATCGGCAGTGAACTGCAGGCGCGCTGCGACCAGCTTGGGCAGGCGCCGCGCCTCGCGCTCGGCGGCAGGCAGCAGGCCCTGCGCGTTTGCCAGTGGCGAGGTACCCCGGTTGCGGTCGGCCAGCCAGATCTCGCCGCGCGGACTTTCCGCCAGCGAGGCCATCTGCGAGACGGCAATCCCGGTGTCCTCGAACGTGCTGGCACCGGCTGGCCGTCGCCAGACCTTCAGGTCGGCCAGCACCCAGAACGTGCTGTGGCGATCATGCAGCAGCCACTGCACGCGGCGCTCGGGAACGCCGCTGCCGACGGGCAATGCACGCCAGTGCACGCCATCGAACCAGCGCAGGCCACCATTGATGGCCGCCCACAGGTGGCCATCGCGGTCACGGCTGAAGTGCGGCACCACGCCCGTTGGCACGCCCTGGCCACGGCCGAAGCTGCGCAGGTGCGCCGCGGAGAGCTGGCTGATGCCGGCCTGGAAGTATCCGATCCACAGGCTGTCGTCGGCATCCACGGCCAGGCTGACCATGTTGGTGGACGGGAACGCGGAACCGGCCGGTGCCGACTGTCGTTCGAAGCGACGGCCGTCGAAGCGGTACAGCCCCGAACCGGTCGCAAGCCACAGCATGCCCTGGTGGTCCTGGGCGATGTCCCAGATATCGCCGGGCGCCCCCTGGCCCACACGCCATGCCGTGTGCTGGTAGCCGGGCATGCCGTTGGCCACGGCCGGGCGCTGCTCGGCGAAGGCGGGCAGGGCGATCAGCAGCAGGCACGTCAGCAGCGCCGGCAGGCGACGCAGGAAGGGGAAGGGGCGGCCACGCATGGGCAGCATTCTGGCAGGTGCGGGGCAGGCCAGGGTGACCCGAACGGGGTAGGCGCGGTGGCATCCGGATCAGCTATCACGCCGGCAATGGAGTGGCGGAGGCTGAGGATGCAGCGGCTGTTCGTGATGTTCCCTGATCGCGGGCCCGGGCTGGGCCTGCTCTGGCTGCGCCTGTGCCTGGCCGGTGCATTGTGCGCGCCAGGCCTGCATGACGGCGGGCTGGTGGTGCTGTGCGCGCTCGGCGTGGCACTGCTGGTACTGGGCTGGCTGACCCCGCTGTCGGCCGGGCTGGCCTGTGCCGGGCTGTGGCTGCAGGGCGCGGCATTGCCGCTGCTGGCGCTGCCGCTGGCCTTGCTGCTGCTGGGGCCGGGCGCCTATTCGCTGGATGCGCGGCAGTTCGGCCGGCGCCGGCTGGGCCGGCGGCCTCCCCCGAATGGGTGAGTGGCAGCCACGACCGACGGGGGTACGGCGCCAGCGCCGTCCACCGCACCATGGGACACCCCGTCGCGGTGCTCTGTCATGGCCGAAGCTACACCGCCCGTCGTCCTTGCCGCCGCGCTGGCGCCGCACCAGGCTGCCGCCCTGCAGCGCGCACTGCATTACATCGATGCGCACCTGTCGCAGCCGCTGCGGGTGACCGAGCTGGCCGAAGTCGCGTGCGTGAGCCGTTTCCATCTGGTGCGGCTGTTCCGCACCGGCACCGGTGCGAGCCCGCTGCGCTATCTGCGCCGCCGCCGCATCGAACGCGCGCGGCAGTTGCTGCCGGCCGCGGACCAGCCGATGTCCCGCCTGGCCCAGCACCTGGGCTTCTTCGACCAGAGCCATTTCGTCCGCAGCTTCCGTGCCGAGACCGGGTGCAGCCCCGGGCAGTACCTCGCCGGTGATGCCGCGCTGCACCTTCCCGCTGTCCACCCCTCTTCTGTTGCCCCGCCCACTACTGGAACCCACCCATGACCACTGCTACCGCCACGCCTGCAAAGGGCCTGCTTTCCCCGACCGACCACGCCCTGGTGCTGATCGACTTCCAGTCGCAGATGGCGTTCGCCACCCACACCATCGACATCTCCGCGCTGCGCAACAACGTGTCGCTGATCAGCAAGGGCGCCAAGGGCTTCAACGTGCCGGTGGTGCTGACCACGGTTGCCGAGCAGTCGTTCTCCGGCCCGATGTTCCCGGAACTGCCGCAGATCTTCCCCGGCCAGGCTGTGTTCGACCGCACCTCGATGAACACCTGGGAAGACCAGCCGGTGATCGATGAGATCAACCGCATCGGCAAGCAGCGCCTGGTGCTGGCGGGCCTGTGGACCAGCGTGTGCATCGTCGGCCCGACCCTGTCGGCGCTGGAGCAGGGCTTCGAGGTCTACGTGATCACCGATGCCTGCGGCGATGTCAGCGACGAAGCGCACGAGCGTGCCATCACCCGCATGGTGCAGGCCGGCGCGCGCCCGATCACCAGCGTGCAGTACCTGCTGGAGCTGCAGCGCGACTGGGCACGCGGCGAGACCTATGGCCTGACCACCGGCATCGCCCGCGACCACGCCGGCGGCTACGGCATCGGCATCCAGTACGCCAAGACCATGTTCGGCGCGCAGGAAGGCGGCCACTGAACATGGACAGCGGGCACGGCCTGGACCTTGCCCTGCTGATCCTGCGCGTGGCAGCGGGAGGTTTCCTGCTGCCACATGCGCTGGGCAAATTGTTCGGCTGGTTCGGTGGCCCTGGCCTGGCCGGGTTTGCCGGCGAGCTGCGTGGCTTCGGCCTGCCAGCGGTGGCCCCGCTGCCGCTGTTGCTGGCGTTGCTGCAGGTCGCGTCCGGGCTGGCTGTGCTGCTGGGCTGGCAGACCCGTGGTGCGGCGCTGCTCGCGGCCGCGTTCATTGCCTTCACCGCGCTGCTGGCCCTGCCCAAGGGCTGGTTCTGGATGCGCGGCGGCACCGAATACCCGTTGATGTGGACGCTGGCACTGCTGGCGATCGCCCTGGCCGGTCCGGGCGCCTGGGCGCTCGATGGCCTGGCGCGTGCTGGAGACATTGCATGAGTTCTTCCCCCCTCGACCCGGGCCGACGCAACGTCGTGCTGGCCAGCGGCGCCGCGATGGCGCTGGGGCTGGCCGGCGGTGCCGCTGCGGCCATCGATTCCACACCGAAGGAGCGTCGCATGAGCACGCTGGTCATCAGAAACGCCCGCATCACCACTCTGGACCCGCAGCAGCCGCATGCGCAGGCGCTGGCCGTGCAGAACGGCCGCATTGCCGCTGTCGGCAGCGACGAGCAGATCATGCGCGAGTGGGGCAACGAGGCCACCATCCTCGACGCGCAGGGCCGCCGCATTGTGCCGGGCCTCAATGACAGCCACACCCACCTGATCCGCGGTGGCCTGAACTACAACCTGGAGCTGCGCTGGGACGGCCTGCGCTCGCTGGCCGATGCCATGGCCATGCTGAAGGCCCAGGTCGACCGCACCCCGGCGCCGCAATGGGTGCGCGTGGTCGGTGGTTTCACTGCCGCGCAGTTCAACGAGAAGCGCCTGCCGACGCTGCAGGAGCTCAACGACATCGCACCGGATACGCCGGTGTTCCTGCTGCACCTGTATGACCGCGCGCTGCTCAACCGCGCGGCGCTGCGTGCCTGTGGTTACACCAAGGAAACACCGGACCCGCCGGGTGGCCAGATCGTGCGCGACTCGCTGGGCAACCCGACCGGCCTGCTGCTGGCCAAGCCCAACGCGCTCATCCTGTACGCGACGCTGGCCAAGGGCCCACGCCTGCCGATCGAGTACCAGTCCAATTCCACCCGCCACTTCATGCGCGAGTTGAACCGGCTGGGCATCACCTCGGTGATCGATGCCGGCGGCGGCTTCCAGAATTACCCCGAGGACTACCAGGTCATCGAGCAGCTGCACCGCGATGACCAACTGACCGTGCGCATCGCCTACAACCTGTTCACCCAGAACAAGGGCAACGAGGTCAACGATTTCCGCGGATGGAGCGAAATCCTGCAGCCGCGCCAGGGCGATGATCTGCTGCGCCACAACGGCGCAGGCGAAATGCTGGTGTTTTCGGCGGCCGACTTCGAGCTTTTCAGCGAGCCACGCCCCGAACTGCCGCCGGAGCTGGAGCCCGAACTGCACGATGTGGTCAAGCTGCTGGTGGAGAAGCGCTGGCCGTTCCGCATCCACGCGACCTATGACGAGAGCATCACCCGCATCCTGGATGTGTATGAGCAGGTGAACCGCGAGGTGCCGTTCGATGGCCTGCACTGGTTCATCGACCACGCCGAAACCATCACCCCGCGCAACATCGAGCGCATCCGTGCGCTGGGCGGCGGCATCGCCGTGCAGCACCGCATGGCCTACCAGGGCGAGGCGTTCGTCGAGCGCTATGGCGTGCAGGCCGCGCGGCACACACCGCCGGTCAAGCGCATGCTGGCCGAAGGCGTGCCGGTGGGTGCCGGTACCGATGCGACCCGCGTGGCCAGCTACAACCCGTGGGTGGCGCTGTCGTGGCTGGTGACCGGGCGTACCGTCGGTGGACTGGCATTGTATGGCGACGAGAACCTGCTGGAGCGCGAACAGGCCCTGCGCCTGTGGACGCAGGGCAGCGCGTGGTTCTCCGGCGACGAAGCGGTGAAGGGCACGCTGAAGGAAGGTCAGCTGGCCGACTTCATCCTGCTGTCGGCCGATTTCTTCCGTGTCGATGATGCGCAGATCGCCGACATCACCAGCCTGCTGACCGTAGTCGGTGGCCGCATCGTGCATGCCGATGGTGACTACGCTGGCCTGGCCCCGCAGCTGCCGCCGGCGATGCCGGACTGGTCGCCGGTCAACAGGTTCGGTGGCTACCACGTCGGCGGCACCGCCACCGGCCTGGCTGCCGCCCACCGTCATCACCACGGCGTGGCCTGCAGCACCCACGGCGCCCACGGCCATGCCGCGCAGCACGCAACCCCTACCGATGACCTGACCGCGTTCTGGGGTGCGATGGGATGCTCATGTTTCGCGTTCTGAACCACGCCGGTGCCGCGGGCACGGTGGACGCATCGATCGTTGGAGCAAGGCCATGGTGAACGCAGTTCCGCCGCAGGCACCCGCACAGACTGCCGGTGCCTGGTCCCCGCTGAAGATCCGCATGTTCCGCGCACTGTGGCTGGCCATCCTGGCCAGCAACATCGGCACGTGGGTCAATGATGTTGCCGCCGCCTGGGTGATGGCCGAACGTACCGGTTCGCCGCTGATGGTGGCCCTGGTGCAGTCGGCCACCACGGTGCCGATCGTGCTGCTGGCGCTGGTTGCCGGCACGTTGGCCGACATCGTCGACCGCCGCAGGTACCTGTTGTTCACCCAGGGCTGGATGCTGCTGGTGGCGGCGGTGATGGCAGCGCTGACTGCCAGCGGCCACCTGAGCCCGAACCTGCTGGTGGTGCTGACCTTCTGCATGGGCTGCGGCGCGGCGATGGCGATGCCCGCACAGGCCGCCATCGTCTCCGAACTGGTGCCGCAACCGATGCTGGCCTCGGCGGTGGCGCTGAACTCGATCGGCATCAACATCGCCCGGTCGATCGGACCGGCCATCGGCGGCGTCATCGTGGCGCAGCTGGGCGCGGTCTGGGCATTCGGCTTCAATGCCATCACGTTCGCGGCGATGTTGTTCGTGGTGTGGGGCTGGAAGCGCGACCCGAAGGCTTCGAGCCTGCCGCCTGAAGGGTTCGGCGCGGGCCTGAAGGCCGGCCTGCGCTATGCCAGCCGTGCCGGGCGCCTGCAGGCAGTGCTGATCAAATCGGTTGGCTTCTTCTTCTTTGCTGCAGCGATGAACGCGATGCTGCCGGTGGTGGTCCGTGGCCAGATGCACGGCGGGGCAGGGCAGTACGGCATCCTGCTGGGCTGCATCGGCATTGGTGCAGTGGGCGGCGCGCTGCTGCTGCCCAAGCTGCGCGCGAAGCTCGATCGCGACCTGCTGGTGCTGTTGGCGACCCTGGCGCTGGCGGCAAGCCTGGTCGGCCTGGCGTTGACCCGCAGCTGGTACGTGCTGCCGCTGGTGATGCTGGCCAATGGCTTTGCCTGGATCACCGTGCTGTCCTCGCTGCAGATCGCTGCGCAGACTGCGGTTCCGGCGTGGGTGCGCGCGCGTGCATTGGCCCTTTACATCATGGTGTTCTCGGCCGGCATGGCCGCCGGTGGCCTGAGCTGGGGCGCGCTGGCGCAGCGCACCTCGCCGGAGCTTGCGCTGCTGGTGGCTGCTGCGGGTGCGGTGATCGGTGGCCTGCTGGTGTGGCGCGTGCGCATTGCCGGTACCGAGGAACTGAACCTGCGCCCGGCCGGGCACTGGCCCGCACCCGAGCTGTCGGTGCCGGTGTCGCATGACCGTGGACCGGTGCTGGTGACGGTGGAGTACCGCATCAATGCAACTGACCGCGCTGCCTTCCAGACACAGATGCGCGCGCTGGGTACGATCCGCCGCCGCGATGGTGCAGTGGTCTGGGGCGTGGTGGAGGACGTGGCGACGCCGGGCATCCATCTGGAGTATTTCGTGACTGCCTCGTGGCTGGAGCACCTGCGCCAGCACGAACGCATCACCGCCGATGACAAGGCGATCCAGGAATTGCTGCGCGGCCTGCATCGCGGTGAACGCGCGCCGGTGGTGCGGCACTTCGTGGGCGGGCATGACCCGCTGCCGGCAGCCGGCGTTCCGCACCACCACAGCGACATCTGACCGGCACGTGGCAGAGCCGGCCGCTGGCCGGCTGCCCGCGGTATGGATGGGCGCGAGCTGCCGGCCAGCGGCCGGCACTACCGAAGGAGCGGCGGCGCCATTGCGGCGCCGCCGCCACGCGTCACTTGCGTGCGAACGCCAGCAGGTCGGCGTTGAACTGGTCGGCGTGGGTGATGGTCAGGCCGTGCGGGGCGCCGGGCATCGACGTGCTGGCGCAGACCAAGGTAGTGCTGCAGGCCGGCAGCAGCGCGATCACGCTGGAAGGCGGGAACATCACGTTCAGCTGCCCGGGCGAGTTCAAGGTGAAGGCGGGTGAGCATCCGTTTTTGGGTGGGGCGTTCAATCACGCTGCCATCGTGGCGTTGCCGAGGCAGCTTGCGCCACGGTTGAAGTATCGCGGGAAGCTCCGTGTGGTGGATGCGCAGCAGCGGGCGCAGCCCAGCACGTACTACAAAATTGTCACCGCTGACGGTGAAGTGTTGGCTCAGGGCGTTACCGATGACAGCGGGCGCAGCATCACGGTGGGAACTGAATCCAACGATGCGCTTACGGCCTACATCGGCAATGGAGGCTGGACCATCGAGATATCGATTGATGGACAGGATGAAGCATGCGATTGCTGAGTCTCGACATAGGCGAAGGTCAAGGAGAAGCCACCCATGCATACACCTACTAATGCCTGCTCAGCAGGATCGACGCAGCTTCACTTCTCTTCCAGTTTCGGCGAACCGCTGGAGGGAGTGACGTATCGACTGAGAGACGGAAGAGGGGATACCTACGTTGGCAGCACCACAACAGATGGCCGGGGTGTCAGGCTGCATTCCCAGCACGACGGCGGCTCCATGGAGCAGGAAGGAACGTGGCTGCTGCCCGGCTCTGGCCATGTGCAGATCGATATACGCCGCGACGATGACACCTGGAAGCACATTGGAAGCTTCTTCCATCACGCTCACCAGCGCAGCAAGGTAGTGATCACGGCCAACGCAACCGCCTTCCCCTTCGAGGTGGAAATCGCATGACCTCAGCCAAGCGGAAGAAGAACTGATGCGGCGTCGAAACAAACCACCCGCCGCGGCTATCGTGGTCCGTGATCGGGACAACGTGGCCATGAACGTCTACCACGTTCCACTCAGGCACCATGTCGAGATCACTTTCACGATGAATGGCGGGGATGACGGGAAGGCTACTCAGCTGACCAAGGGACTGCCCTACGTCGTAGTACATGCGCGCCCGGAGGATCCCAGCCACTGGCGCGTACTGGCGCGCCCAAGGGGCGCTTCCGGGAAGACGTCCTCGCAGGGTAAAGCACATGTACTCCTCCAGGGTGCGGGGAAGTACAGGATCTACATCAATGAGCCCACAGAGCAGTTTCTTCCGCGGAGCACCTTTTCGATACAGCAGCATGCACTTGCCGATGGTCGGAACAGCGGTCGTGAAGTGCAGCCACTGGTCGAGCTGGATGTCGTCGAAGCAGCCGACCTGAGCCTGTCTGTCCGCACTACCCACCCCAATGGCCTGCTGCGCACTCGTGGCGTGGCAGCTGACTCCATCGCAGCGGACGGCCCCGTTCTACAGTTGACGAACCTTCAAGAGGCCAACAGGAAGGAGATCAAACCCTTGGATCTTGGGCGACACCTTATTTCCTTCCAGGCGTGGGCTGATGCCTCTCGCACCTATGGCAGTGAGCATCTTCTCATCGAGGCCAGCGACTATCGCGAACAGCTACGCATCATCTATGGCGAGAGCCTGACCACGAACAGCAGACCAGGCGCTGACTTGAATGATCGGATACTCGAGCATGGCGAGAAGCGTATTGAGTTCAACCACCAGTCAACTACCGGCGGACGCGGACGGTTCTCCTTCCGCGAAGACAACGGCCATGCCGGAAACCGCATGACTGCAGATGAGAGCCTGCGCAGGACACATCCAGCAACCATGGAGTTCCTCTTGAGGATGATGCATGACCTAGACATCTCGCACATTCGATCTACCGGCGCGTGGCGTCCGCACTTCGGTTCCGTTCTGCATCGCTATGCCTCTGCGCTGGACATTACAAAAGCAGAGGCAACGGTAGCCGACAACGACGGCCGCTTGTACCGAGTAGAGGTCCGCTTTCACCGCAACCTTGGCAAAGAGTGCAACCCTATTCCACCTAGAGGGGCGGAGTTAGATATCAACAGGCGTAGGCGTGAACTAAGTTTCAGAGTACATGCGTATATAGCGCAGGCCAAACAAAACGGTGTGCTGGGGTGGATCGGTGGGCCATGGCGGCTGACGAACGGCCAGCTCGACATCGCACAGCCACCCGGCCAAGAAGTGTTGGCATTCGCCACTGATGACACGCACGTGCATCACATTCACATCAGCCTTGGATACGTCGAATCATGAAACTGATGCTGCTTCTTTCCCTCGCATCTGCAAGCGCGATGCAAGCACCAGTTGACGATCTTCCAATAGCAACCGGGAAAGACTGCCCACCACCACCCGCTACGGTCCGCTTTCTTGAAAGCCGCCAGTATCAGTGCGAGCCCGAAGAAGGCGAGGATGCTTACAAGGACGTCACCCCTCCAGACGACAGCGCGCATTGGAGCTTGAACTTCGGGAGCATCGAACAGCCTCCCCGTGGGACCAGCAACTTCCGTTGGGCTGATGCTTGGCCTTTTCGATCCATCGTCATCATGAGTCTGCCGGCGCGCCAGAGCAGGGATGCGTACTACATTTTTGATCACAACGGCACCGTAATCGACTCCAGCAAGGAAGAAGCAATCGGCGAAAGAATGGCGGAGATGACCATCTCAGGGTTGCGCGTTTGGCCCACTGCCAATGTGTACTACCGGATGCCTACCGGCAAGAATGGCGACGCAGGAACGGACCGTGATCCCATGCAAAGGGTTAACGATCCGTCGTACTTTGCACTGATAGTCGATCAGGCCATGCTCTGCCCAATCCTCAGAGAGTCCGAGTTTGTGAACTGGCCGCGCGACCGGCGCTCTGGCGACAACACTGGGACGTACATCAATGGCCACTGCGGCGATGCGGAAAGCCGCTCTTTCAGCTTCCCAGGGATCGAGCATGACCCGGAGACGTATTACATGTATCCGGGATTTCCAATCAGCAAGCTCGAGCTTTTTTGGACCTTCCAACGCCATGACGAGCCAGAACGTCCGGTACGGGACCGAAAAGGAAGGTGCGTTGCGCTGTGCGGTAGCGATGAGTCGAATCGCTAGAACGCACTCAAGGTTTGTGTGCCATTGAACTGCAGGAATCGACATCACCCATGAAGTACACCCTGTTCTCCTTGTTACTCCTGTCAACGGCGGCCTCTGACGCCCCTGCAGGGGAGTTGAAGAGCTCTCAGCGACGTATCGAGTGTCCCGGCACACCCGCCATCACCTTCGTCAATCGCGATGGGCAGATGCTGCATTGCGTGCGGGATGGAGATGACCCCTATCGACATATCCCCTTCCCGGACGACCGGTCGATCTGGCGACTACCTCTTGGTATGGATCATCCCATCGAGCCCGGCATGCTGAGCTACAGCCCTGCTGCGGAATGGCCATTCAGATCCATTGTCATCGCAGGCGATCCCACTGCCATGGGCCGCGAGCACTACTACCTGTTCAACCGTGCTGGCGTTATCACTCACTCCAGTGACGCCGCTGCGGTAGGTGAGCAGATGATGGAAATTCGACTCGATCAGGCGCGGCTATGGCCTTGGGCTTCGGTCTACTACCGAACTCCACGTACGAAGGCGCTGCGAAGATCGCGATCGTTCAATGCCGTGGCGCGCATCGATCAGACATCACGCTACTCCCTCGTCGTAGATGGAGGCGTGCTCTGTCCGGTGCTGCATAGCCGCCTGTATTCAGACTGGGAGAATCCGCGAACTCCGCCGTCCTTGGAGGCAGCCTACCTCTACGGTCACTGTGCAAGCGCGTTCCGTGCAGATTCCCAGCTTGCGCCGGACGCGCAGGGAACCTGGCTCGCCTATCCGGGGTCTTCGGCCGATGGCCTCAACATGATCTGGAGCGTGCAGCGCCATGACTCGGCTGTACGACCGATCATGGGCCGAAACGGAACGTGTCTGGCGCAGTGCGATGCCGACAAGGGCGAATAGCGCTCATGAACATGATCCTGCTCCCGCCTTTTTGTAGCTTGGTACTTGAGTGGCTCGGACCATGAACCTGCCCATGCCCGACTGGAAGGGATGGACTCGTTGGAAGATTTCCGAGACCGCGTTTGACGCCCGACGCGAGCCGTATCTGCGCCATGAAATGTACGCCACGCGCTTTTATGACCACCTTGGTGGCATCGCGATGGTAACTATGGATCTGCCGAAGTACGCAGATCGGGCACGCAGGGGGGGAATGATGATGTCCACCCAGCAACGTCTGTGGAGTACGTTTGGCTGGATGAGTCTTCAGTACTCCGCCGGTGCTCCCGTCCAGCAATTGGCCGACGTCTGGCCATATGCACTGGAGTGGGCTGAAGAATATGGCCGTATTCACACGGCTTATCATGATTCGCAGGAGAACACCTCCGGCAGAATCATTCCGCACGCTCCACTGGTCTCCCCCAGCTACTGGATCGTCGCGTTGCGCTTGGTCTGTTTCGGCCTGCTGACCGGTAACGCGGAGAAGATGCCACGCGTGATGGCATTCCTGGACTACGTCAACGCCGAGCTGGGCATTCACGACGGTCTGCTGGAGCGACTGGTGGCCCAGTGGGCACCCGGTCGGCCTATCCCAGACAAAGCCACCCGCCATTTGCCGTACCGGCGTCTGTTCAGGGTGTTTTCCGCCGAGCCTGCGCAGCGGCCCGCGCTGATGGTCGACTATCTGGACAAGTGGTACCACCACAGCCGCCGCGAGCCTTACATCGACCAGCACGAAGGCAGTGGCGTCACGTTCTACGGTTACTGGTCCTGGGAGGCTGCGGCCACCACAGTGGTTCTGGGCATTGACGACGCCAGCTACCGCGACATGCCGTTCTACCCGAAGGATCTGGTCGACTTCGCGCGGGAGTGCGCAGCACCGCAGCCGCAACGACCTTCGCGGGTGCCCGCGGGGCAACTCTGCCCGCAAACGGGATGGTGGTACAGCCCCGCCCAAGGCATGAGGCGCTTGTTCGAGGAAGGTGATGTGCTTCCCGACGTCAACGGCGACTGGGGTGACACCTTCTGGATCTGGGCCGCAGATCAGACGCCCCCGACGCTAGGCTGAATCACCGCAACAAGCATCGCTACTTAAAGCATCGCTGGCGTTCGCGATCCAGGCATAGGGAGATAGCGCCTCCATGTTCGGCGCCGAATCAGTAATGGATGACTAGGGCGGGCCGTCCAATGCATTGGTCCAATGTCCCTACGACCGCAGCGTCATCACCGTGGGGGGGCCGAATCACAATCTGCACGACAAGGCGCGCGGGTCCGCTGCTGGCCGGTGTGGCAAAGGCGCAGCCAGCCACCAGATCGCTACTGAATTCATCCTGCCCAACTCGCTGTTGTGGAAATGAGAACGCTCATGACCCTGCCCATGCCCGACTGGAAGCACTGGAACCACTGGAAGATCTCCGAGACCGCGTTCGACGCGCGGCGTGAGCCGTATCTGCGCCACGAAATGTACGCATCCCGTTTTGCTGACAAGCTGGGGGGATTGCGATGGTGACCACGGATCTACCCAAGTACGCAGATCGGGCGCGCAAGGGGGGAATGATGATGTCTACGCAGCAACGTCTGTGGAGCACGCTTGATTGGATGAGTCTGCAATACTCGGCCGGTGCGCCCGTCCAGCAGCTGGCTGATATCTGGCCGTATGCCTTGGAATGGGCCGAAGAATACGGCCGCTTTGATGCAGCCTACGATGAGTCACCGGAGAATACCTCCGGGCGGCGCGTTCCGCATGTTGGACTGGTGGATGAGGAGTTCTGGATCGTCGCCCTGCGCTTGGTCTGTTTCGGCCTGCTGACTGGCAACGCCGAGAGGATGCCACGCGTGATGGCATTCCTGGACTACGTCAACGCCGAACTGGACATCCACGATGGTCTGCTGGAGCGACTGGTGGCCCAGTGGGCACCCGGTCGGCCTATCCCAGACAAAGCCACCCGCCATCTGCCGTACCGACGCCTGTTCAAGGTGTTTGCCGCCGAGCCTGCACAGCGGCCCGCGCTGATGGTCGACTATCTGGACAACTGGTACCACCACAGCCGCCGCGAGCCTTACATCGACCAGCACGAAGGCAGTGGTGTCATGTTCTACGACTACTGGTCATGGGAGGCTGCGGCCACCACAGTGGTTCTGGGCATTGACGACGCCAGCTACCGCGACATGCCGTTCTACCCCAAGGATCTGGTCGATTTCGCCCGGCAGTGCACACCGGCGCCAATAGCTGGATGACCGCCGATCGTCGGTACAGCTACGCCGCGTAAATACCGCCGGGCATGGCCCGGCGCTACCCATTCCGTCATCACCAGGCATGGCCTGGCGCTACCGCCTTACAGCTGGATGCGCGCCACGCTCTCTTCCGAGCCCTTGGCATCCTTCTCGCCGTTCTTGATGCTCACGAACAACACGTTGTTCTTCGCATCCAGCGCCAGGCTGTTCGGGTGCGTCGGCACCGCATAGCTGGCCACCTTCTTGTAGCTGGCGCTGTCATAGGCGGTCACCGTGCCGCCTTCGCGGTTGGTCACGTACAGGCGCTTGCGCGGTGCATCCAGCAGGATGCCCAGCGGGCCGGCATCGGTCGGCAGGCTGGCCAGTTCCTTGCCGGTGCTGCGGTCGAGCACCAGCACGCGCTGGCCCGGGTGCTTGCTGACGAAGCCCTCGCTGCTCTTGGTGACATAGTCGCGGATCATCGCCGAGCCCTGGTCGGTCACGAACAGGCGCTTGCCGTCCGGGTCCAGCGCGATGTTCATCGGCTGCTCGGCGGCGATCTTGTGCTGGGCCACCACCTTCTTCGAATCGGTGCCCACCACCACCAGGTCGGCCAGCAGGTTGCTGGTGTAGACGCGCTTGTTGGCGGCATCCAGCGCCAGGCCCGGCGCCTTCGCCTTGCCCAGGCCCGGGATGGTGTCGATCAGCTTCAGCGTGGTGGTGTCCACCACGAACAGCACGCTGCCCTCGCCGGAATGGCCGGTGACGTACAGGCGGTTGGCGGCGCTGTCGACCACCAGCTCGCGCAGGTCATGGGTGTAGCCGGCCTTGCCGTCCTTGCCCACCTTCTTTTCCATCAGCTGCACGGTGCCGATGGCCTTGTTCTGCGCGGTGTCGACCACGGTCACCGAGGTGTCCACGGTGTTGCCCACGTACAGGCGGTTGTGGGCGTCATCCAGCACCACGCCGAAACCCTTGCGCTCCAGCGGGATGCGGGCCTGCACGGCCAGCGTGGCGGGGTCCAGGCGCAGCACCTGGGACGGGCCGGCGTTGTCGCCGAAGCCACCGGACGAGGCCACGAACACCGCGTTCTGGGTGGGGCTGTAGGCCAGCTCGTACAGGCCCTGGGCGATGGCCTGGCGCTGCACGGCGGTGCTGGCGGCGGGCGCTGCGGTCGCGTTATCGGCAAATGCGGCCGGGGCGCCGACGCTGAGCGAGATGGCAACGGCCAGAGCGGCCGAGCGGAAAGCGGAATGACGGGTCATGCGAGCATCCTTGAAAGGGCACGGGAGGGTGTCCTGGCTCGCTGGGCCGTTCTGCGACGGCCCGCCCTGCAACTGTCTGCGCAGGGTGGGCTGGCTGGGTAGCGGGGGAATGGTAGCAGGTGGGGGGCGTGGAGGGGCGTGCCAGATGCCAGCGGGTGCCTGCGGCCTGCGCGGGTGAACCGTGGCGCACAGCCCGCGCCGCCCGCTGCAAACCCATCGCTAACAATTTGCCGGTGACGGTCGATCTTGTTCCTGAAGCTGCGCCCCTGCGCAGCTCGGCACAAAATCGCCCTCCTAACTCTTGAAAGAACGCGCCATGACGGATGAACCGCAATCTTCACCCAACCCCACCCCGAACTCCGATGCAGCACCCCGTCTCTGGACTCAACAGCTCGCTGAAGCATTTTCGTGGGCCGAGAAGCATCCAGTGAAGCTCACCGCAGCGTCCATTGCCCTGCCCAGCGTCAGCCTGTCTTGCTACCTTCAATCCGAGCACATTCCACTCAGCGTTCTCTCATCTGATGTCATTTCAGGTTTGCCGTCGCTGCTGGTCATGATCTGCGTGATCACTCTGGCGCTGTTTGCTTTTGCACTCATGCCACTCATGGTGATGTTCGAGGAAGCACAGACTGCAAGCGATGGCAGCTTAAATGTGCTGAAGCTCTCGGAGAATATGGTCGCCAACATCGCCAAGTGGATCCTGAGGCTCATGCTCCCTGGAGCGATACTTGCGATCTCAGTCATGCTACTGGCGGCCCATCCTGGCAACGACAAATGGGGTATTCCGCTTGCCATTATCCTGGCAGGCGGCGTGTTCACTGTCTTCGCCTTCTGGCCGGACCCCGACCGCAAGATTCGCCATTGGGTTGAGCGAACCTGGTCTTCCATTGCCTCAAACCTGATTCAGATGATGCTGGCGCTGTTCGTCATGAAGGGCGTGCTGGAACGGTCGACCCACATCGAGAGCGCCTTTTGGATCTTTCTGTTGCTGCTGTTCTCAATGGGAGTGATGGCGCTGGTACAAGTTCTGTTGCTCCGGCTGATCGAAGCAGGCAGCAAGGACGGTAAAATTGTCGAAAGAGCCTTCCGAGCAAGTCTGATCATAATTGCCGTCGTCTGTATCTTCCCCCCAACCGGAGGCTGGCTGGCCGGGCGGGTAGTTTCCAACAGCGCGTCAGGCGGTATGAATTGCCTGCGCCTGGTGATCACTGGCGACAAGTCAGATTTCGGCAGCTTCATTGATCCTGGTGACAAGTCCCAGCAGATCACGAAGGAGCTGAGGATGCGCGCGGCGACCTCCTCGCGGTACTACGTTCGGCTGAAGGGCGAATCGAATGGCATTGGAACGATTCCAAGCGACCGGGTTTCGAAGTTCGTCGAGTGCGCTCCGAAGAGTACAGCGGCTAAAGCGTCCCCTGCCGCAGCTGCGCCGGGAGCGCCACAAAGCTGACCTTCAACCAGAATCACGCGACGCAGCCTGTCGCAGCGCTCCGCACAATGAACACCGACGGATCGACACGGGGCACGGATGCCCCAGCTACCCACCCACGAAGGGAATTCCATGTTCAAGATCATTGGTGCAACGGTGGTTTACGGCTTCGCCCTGTATGGGCTGGGCCGCTGGCTGGTGGAACAGCAGCACGTTGGCGTAGATGACTGAGGCCCGGCTGACCATGTGGGGCCGAGCACAGAAGTTGTCGTATCACTGCAAGGACTGCGGCTGGAAGCGCGTCACGCCGCCCACCGGCGATGTCCGCATCGAGGGGCTTACCTGGTTCCGCAGCTGCCCCGAGTGCCGTTCGACCGCACTGGAGTGCGGCAATGCATACGCGCTGGACACCCTCTGGCAGGGGCTGCCCGAGGCATGGCGCAGGGCACGACGTCTGGAGTAGTTCCCCTGCCACGATCGCTCCGCATAATGGCGGCGATAACAGGGGGAAACATGGATTCGACTACTCTGAAGGAAGCGCATCGCCTTGTCCGCGATGCGCAGACGGATTCCACGCGCGTGCGGCTGCACCGCGCCATCAGTTGGCTCAACCGCGCCGAACAGGAAGACCAGGATACGGATGCCCGTTTCCTGTTTCTGTGGATTGCGCTCAACGCAGCCTATGCTCAGGAATTCGGCTTCGAGAACGCCGAGCGCGAACAGCTGCGCAGGTTCTTCGAGGCACTGCTGGCACATGACCGGCAAGGCAGCCTGCAGGACATCCTGTTCAAGCAGTTTCCCGGGCCCATCCGCACGCTTATTGGAAACCGCTTCGTATACGCACGCTTCTGGAAGGCGCTGCGCGAGCACGACAGCAGCAACCACTGGGCGGAGCGCTTCGCCACGGACCAGCGCTCAGCGCTGCAGGCCGTCGTTGAACGGCGCACCGAGGTCGTGCTCTCCATCGTGCTGGACCGCCTGTATGTGCTGCGCAACCAGCTGGTACACGGCGGGGCCACCTGGGACAGCCAGGCCAACCGCGCACAGCTGCGCGACGGTGCTGCCATCCTGGGCCAACTGGTGCCGGCCATCCTGCAGTTGATGCTGCAGGATGGCGCGCCGGAGCTGGGCGAGGTGGCCTACCCGATGCTGCCGGGGTAAGCCTGGCCCATCGCACAAGGAAGGTGCCGGCAGATTCGGCCGGCACGTTTCCTGGTGCCTTCCCGCATGGAAGGCAGGTCAGATCACAGGTGCAGGCGTGGTCGACTCATCGCCGGTAATGAACACGCTTACCGCCGCGTTGCCGACGATGTTCGTGGTGGCCGCATCGACGGCACCACCGATGACACCGCCGAGGATCGGGACCATCTTGCTCAGGTTCACCACACCGGTGGTGCCGGCCTTGGTGAGAAGCCGGAAACCGACGGCCTTGTTGATGCGCAGGATCGTCGCACCCGTGATGCGATTAATGCTGGCCTGGGCAAGCTTCTTGCCGAACTGGATCCCGACGTCCTTCAGCACTTCCTTGGCGGCATTGCCGGTCAGGCAGGCATAGACCATCGCCTTGACCTTGTCGTCGCGGACATTGCAACCGGCCATGTGCGCGATCGCGGCGATCATGCGGATCTGGATGAAGTAGACGCTGGCCAGGTTGGCCGGAATGGTCACCGGCATGACCAACAGGCCACCCAGGCCGGTAACGAAACCGGACGTCGCTGCCTTGGTGTTCTGCCAACGCACCAGGGAGTTCGCCTTGTCCTCGAGCGAACCCGGCTCACGCATGTAGGAGTCGGCCATTTCAATGGCGGAATCGATGCCCGGCAAGCCGTTCATCGCCTTGTCGTAGGCGTAGTCCAGCGCCTGCATGATCTTGCTTTCGGTCAGTTCTTTTGCCACGGATAGTCCTTCAAGGGCGGAGTAATGCTGCCTGCGGAGGCAGGATGGCGGGTCCATCTGCCTGGAATGCGTAGCACGCACATCGGGCCGCCATTGGCCCGACACACACGTGCACGTGACCACATCGGCAGATGGATATGGAACTTGAGTGGAAATGCTTGTGCATCAACTGTATCGATGGGCTGCTGCGTTCAACTGCCCTGCAATCTCGGCGCGCAATGCTGCCGGCTCCAGGACTTCAACCCGGCTGCCGAACCCCAGAAGCCACCAGCGCAACGTCTGGTCATCCTCAACCGTCGCTGTGAGCTCGACATCTGCGCCGCCCTCGTCGCCGGTAATCTGCTGGTCGGCCGACAACGGCGTATCCCGCAGATGCGCCGCGGCTTCGGCGGCAAAACGGGCCTTCAGCTTCAGCGGACCGGCGGGCCGGTACTTGGGGCCCTCGTGCGCCACATAGTCCTGCAGATTGAATCCATCCGGCCGCTGGCAGTTTTCCGCCGTCACGGACAGGTCACTGAGGCGGTGCAACGCAAGCTTGCGGATGTCGCCGTAGTCGCGAAGGGTACAGATCAGGTACTGCGCCGCACCGCGCATGACCAGGCCCAACGGATGGATCTTCATCCGCTTGGCCTCGCCTGCCGCCCGAGACTGGTACGCACCTTCCAGGCATCGCCCCAGCCCGAGCGCGGAGTGCACGGCTTCCAGCACTGCCGGTTCAACCAGCGGCGCAATCAACGGCATGCCCGACGGCATGATGGCCGTGCGCCGGTGCCAGTCGTGCCAACCGCTCGAGGTCAGCGCGCGCTCCGCCATGTCAAACAACGGCCAGAGATCGGCCATGGCCAACCTGGGCAGGAGGTTGCGCAGGTGCATCCGTGCCGACAACAGGGTGACCGCCTGTGAGTTCGTCAAGCGTGCACCAAAGGCAAAGTTGGCATCACGTGCCCAGCTCCACCCGTAAGGGCGGCTTGATTCGTCCGATGCCAGCGGAAAGCGTTCGGAGAGCTCCTTCAGATCGCGCTCGATGGTGCGGTTGGTGGTAGTGAATCCCTCCACCGCCAACCGCTCCCTCAACTCGCGCACCGTGATCTTCCACGGTGCAGGCCGGATCATCCGCAGCATCTCCCACTGCCGCGCAAGCGCGTCATGGGTTGCCGCGCTCATCCTGCACGCAGCCGCGTGTAATCGCCCATCACCTGCGGCACTGGCACGTTCCGTTTACTGTGGCTGCTCATGTTTTCCCCTGTTCCTGGTTCGCTGCCCCTACTTGTCCGGGTGGCGGCGTGTGTCTGAAAGATCATCCCCGGCGCGCGCAGTCGCGGCGCAGCGCTGGCAAGTGCATCGTGCTGCTGGCGGGGCGGGTGGTTACTGAGGGACTGGACCCACGCAGGCACGTGCAGATCCGGGGTAATGGCGTGATGGGCACAACATCCTCGTCGTCTTCTCCTGCGTCCATGCATCGGTCAAAGCTTGCGAACTGCGTCACAGTTTGGCGCTGCCGAAGCGGAGTATAGGCATAGACCGCTCGGTGTAAACAGGTCGCTTGCAATCCCGACAGACGCCGTCGCCCATCAAGCCCTCAGCGCATTCGATGGAACAGCGTCAGCCATCCCGCCAACGCCAGAAGGGCGACGGCCCGGAACACGGTGCGTTGAATGAAATTCATGCCGAACGGGCTCGGTATGGAAGATGGAATCCATACTCCCCAACGATGCGACATCCTGTGTCGCGTCAAATTCCAGTCACCACCATCCCCGTGTCATGAGGCACAAGTCTAGCGATCGGACATCCGCGCGTATCTGCAATCAGTTTGATATTTGCAGGCAACGTTCGCCGTCCTCGCCGCCGATTGCAGGCAACACCCACGCTACGGGCATCCAGCACTCCTGCAGAGTCCTGGATGCCCGCACCCTCAGCCCACCGCCGTCGGCGAGAACCTCGGCGCAGCAAGCGCCACCCGCTCGGTCAGCGCCAGATACTCTGCATCTGCTTCCGCGGACCGGGGCAGGATGTCACCGTGCAACTGTGCACGCAGCTGGTCCCAGCGCTGCGCCAGTACACGCCAGTGGCCCTCGTCGTAGGTGCCTTCGAACACCACTTGGCGCACCTGGATTCTCGGCACATCCGCCTTGAACGTCGCATCGTCCACCGCAGCCTGCAGACGTTGCTGCCAGAGACTGCCAAGCCGGTCCACACGGCCAATCTGCTGCTCCACTACCGCCGGGTTCCATTCCAGATGCAGCAGAACCACAGTTCGGCAAGCTTCGTGCAGGTTCAGGCCTTCGCGGCCGACCATGGACTGGGCAACCAGGACGCGTGGGAAGGCATGGGGACGGTTGAAGGCAAGCTGCAGCAGCCGGCGGGTACCTGGTTCCATGCCGCCGTGTAGCTGGCGTGCGAAGCGCCCACCGGCATGCGAGTAGTCGCTGTCCAGCCGTGCCAGTACCGCCTCCCACTCATGTGACCGTTGCACACCAATGTGCACCTCGTTCTCCACGGCCGCGTCGTCGGCATCATCGGTCGCCGTGTCCAGGTTGGCCGCCGCCTGCACCAGGTCCATCAGACTGGCCGTTATCTCCGCCGGCGAACCCGACTCGGCGGCCTCGCCCAGGTGGTCGGACAGCGCACGCGCCACAATCGCCAACCCGCCCGTCGTCCCATCGTGGGCAGCCGACGCAGACTCCTGCAGCACGGCCAGCAGTTCACCATAGCGGGCACGCTGCCTGCCCTCCAGCTGCGCGATGCCGTCGCGCAGCTTCGCCAGCAGCCCATTGCGGAAACGCTGGCGGCTGTTCTCCAGCTCGCGGTAGCCGTCCCGCAGCGCCTCATCCAGGGCAACCAGATCCACCTCCTGCCCGTACAACTGCCTGTGCGCCACGCGCACCGCAGCCACTTCATCCTCGTGCACCGCGCGTTGCGGCCACGGATGACCCTGCTTCACCGCGCGCAGCATCGCGCGTGCATTGAGCAGCCGGGTCAGCGCCTGCATCGGGTCGCGATAGCGTGCGAACACCAGCACCTTTTCATCCGAGGCCGTGGACTCGATGAACGTGATCGCTTCGGTAATTGCAGGATGGCGATACAGCACGTCCTCGTCCGGGTGTTCAGAACGAATCACCCGCCCCATTGCCGCCTTCCACCAGCCGGCGCGCTGCGTGCGCTTGTCGTTGGCCGTATCACCCGCAGCGGCTGCTGCGTCGTCCTTCTGCTGATGCTCCGTATCCAGCGTCTCGTCGATCAAGCGTGCAATGCCGTGGCCGTTACCCATGGTCAAGCGCTGGCGCTTGCCGGCGCTGTCCTCGCTCATACGGCTGACGAACGAAAGTGCCTCCGCCGCACACACGGCCTGCCGCCAGCCCGTTGTCATCGACTGCAACCGCACCGGCAGCGTGTCCACATCACGATAGCCGTTGGTAGGCAGACCCGTCTGCGCCACGAACCGGCGCACGGCGTCGTCCTCGCGCTTGTCACGCCGCAGCAGATACGGGTCCAGCGCTTCCTTGTAGCGCGCGGCTGCGGCCACGTAGGCTGCTTCCACCTGCGGGTCTCGCGGCGATCGGCGCAGGTTTTCGACGCCCTTCACGTAAGCGTCGATCGTGGCCGGCAGCATTGCCTGGTCGACGTGGATGCGGCGCAGGCTCTGCTGCCACTGCCCAGCATCCAGCTCAACCGGCGTTGCGCTCATGGCAACACGCCGCGCGCCCGCACGCTCCACCAGCACATCGCTCAGCAGCGTGCTCAACAGGCTGTCGTCGCTGCGGCTTTTATGCGCCTCATCGATGATGACCAGATCGAACACACCCAGCCCCAGCCCGGTGACGCGGTCCAGTTGAGGGCGCAGCGAGCCGCGTGCGTGGTACTGCTCCGCCTCGGCCGAACGCTTCCAGACGGGAATCGACTCCCTGATGTTGTCGAACATTTTCCACGCCAGCGAACGCTTCGGCAGCTGCCCGATGTAGCCGGCAATGGAGGCGCCTGCCGCGTGGGTTTCCGCATCATCAAGCGTGTCAGTGACGTTGTAGCCGGAGGGCAGGCGTTCGCCCAGCACGTCGCGCTGGTACTGGGCCAGTACTTCGGGCAGAAGTGACCAGCGCCAATCAAGGAGCGGCCCCGATGCCCAGCGGTTGAAACCATGCGACAGCAGCACGATGGGCTCGTTGAACCATGGCTTGGACGGCGCATCCTGCGACCATGCCCGCAGGTACTGCGCATGCGTGCGCAGCAGTTCGGGCGTCTGCAACTTTGCCCGCAGCAACTCACGCTGCCATTGCCCACCCAGGCCTGGCGGCGCAACGATGGCCACCCGGCCACCGGCGCGCGTTACGCAGAGCGCCAATGCCACCGCAATGCGCGTCTTTCCCATGCCAACTTCGTCGGCCAGGATCACACCATTGCGCGATAGCCGCTCGCACAGCGCCAGCAGGCTGTCGCGCTGCCCTTGGTTCAACTGCAGACCAGCCTCTGCTTCCACCAGCGGGCTGCCGAGCAGCGCCCTGGCCTGCGCGGCCACCTCAGTCCAATCCAACGCCACCGTCATGCCACGCCCTCCACTGCTGCCAATCCTTGGGTTTTCCATGCCTTCTCCACGCGGTCCAGCATGGCCTCATAGCGCATACCCGGCTCCAGGGCGCCGTCCTCCGCAAATACGGGCCGAAACGGCACCGCACGCAGGGGCGACAGCGGGTTGATCCCCATCGCGACGAACGCGTTGACGGCCTCGCTTTCCTGGGCCTGGCACAAGGTCTGCTCCAGGCGCACGCACCACCGCGCCCAGTCGGTGGCCGCAATGTCCACCTGACGCGATGCAATGCGCTCCACCATGCCCATCATCTGCCGGATGGCTGCGCCCTGGGACACCGCCCGCTGGGCAGCACGCGTCTTTCCGGCAGGGCTACCCGGCGCAACCTCGTGATCCTCGGACTCTGGTACCTCGCCTTCCGGTTCGGGCACCCCTGGAAAGCACATCAGCTGCAGCTCTACATCGGCAAGCTCCATGGCGCCCAACGGTGTTGCCGCTACACGACCAAACGCATCGATCACCGGCACCCACGCTTCACGTCGCTCATCATCACTGTGCCAGCGCAGCCGCACCATGCGCGGCGCTGTACCGGGCCACGCATAGCCGCCCGCAAGGTGTTCACAGGCCTCGCCCGATTCATTCAGTACATCCACCGCGTCCGGCAACGGCTGCGTATCGTCCCCTTCCGCGGAGAGAGCCAGCATGCCCTCTTCCCGCCAATGGAGAAACGCCATCGGTGCCGCGTAGTTCTGGCTGGTCGGCGGCTGCCATGGCTCACCGGCTGAAAGGCCTGGCGCATCGGCGTCCAACAGCGGCCCACCCACCGGCAAGCGGTTGGACAACAGCGCTGGGTCCTTGGCGGAATCCCTGGCATCCCCCCGCCAATACAGATCGTCAGGGAACAGCACCATGCCGGCTTCCAGGTTGCCAGCCCTTGCCGACATCTTCTGCAGCATGCCGGCTTCGGTGAAGTTGCCCGAGCCCAGATAGAGCCAGGCGTTGTTGCAGGCACCGGTCCGCTGGCTCAGGTTGGCGGCGAAGATGAACTTCGCATGCAGCGTGCGCGCGCTTCTCTCGCCATACAGCGCAGCAGTCGGCACAGCGGCATGCACGGCAATCGCATGGTCCGGGTGCTGGCCCAGGTAGTCCACGGCAGCGGCGATGGACTGGCAGGCTGTCGGTTCCACGTACAGCTCGACCTCGCCGTGCTCCTTCAGAAGGTTGGCCTGCTTCAGCTTGCTCACGACCTTCGCCGGAACTACCGGCCGCGCATTGGCGTCACCCGATCCGTTGGCGCGGCCCTCGTAGAAGCCCGATCCCATCGCCAGGTAGCCGCTGGGCTTGCGCTGGCGTGCCACCACGGCGTCCAGGATCTCTTCAAGCAACGGGCGGGTGCGGCTGTCGATGAATCTCGGCAACAGCGCTTGCGGGTTATTGATCTTCTTTCCGCAGGCCCGCAGCCACGTATCCAGCTCCACGACAGCATCGCCGCCAGTGAGCGGTATGCCCGCATCCAGCAGGCGGGTGTCATACAGGGCACGCAGCGCCGCGAGGAACTGCGTTGCGGCCTTGATGTCCACACGTTCCTGCGCGCAGTCTGCCTGCCCAAGCGTTTCGCTGAACACCTGCAGGTCACAGGCCAGATCCAGACTGTCCTCCACGGTCTGCCGGGTCCAGTTGCCCGTGCTGACCACCAACCGAACGCACCAGCGGGCGGCATCCTGCTCGTGGCGGAAGCCAAGCAGGGCCACCTTGGCGTGCATCAGGCGGAATGGCGTCCGGCCCGGGTCTCGCAGCGGCAGATGCGCCAGGCCGGGAACCGACGTAGGCAGCAGCGCGGCCTGGTGCGGGTCCAGCATCAGCGCAAGGCGTACTTCGCCCATCTGCATGCGCTGCAGGCTGCCCTGCCCGGTGAAGCGGTCGGCCGCTTCGTTGAGAAAGCGGACGTCGGCGGAGAATCCACTGATCCAACCGAACGCACCCACGTAGCCCTGCGGCGGGCTGAAATGGGATGCAAGTGATTTGGGCGTGTACTGTCCGCTGCTCATGCGACAGCCTCCTCAGTGGTGTGGGCGGTCGCGTCCTGCGAGGCGTCCTCAAGGTCGCGCTGCAGTCGATAGAGATTGCGGATGCGGTAGGAAATGCCCGCAGGTATCGGCTCGTCAGCAGCCGCCGGTGCGTCTTCCGGATCGCCGTCATCCTCTGTGGCCACCGCTGCCGTCGGCGGCTGGCCGGTATAGGCCGCACCCGGACGTGCACAGCCATCCACCAACCGCAGCACCTGCTCATCACGCAGCAGAAGATGACGCAGCGCTTCGGCATCGGGGGATACGCACTCGGCGCAGAACCGGTTGGCCTCTGCGTCGTGATGCTCCAGCGCCAGGAATACCTTGGCGTGCTCGGCCAGCGCGGCCAGTGCGGCAAGCACCGGCTTCGGCAGCGGCTCCGACAGCGGCAGTGAGCGACCCTTGCGGCATTCCAGCACGCGTTCCACAGCGTCCAACACCTCAATAGCCGCATCGCGCGCAACCACCAGCTGCGCGCCGGCACGCAGATCATGCCAGTGCTGCGGGTCGAGTTCATTCGGGGGCATGGGCTGGTCCAGCGACTCAACGGTCGCGGGCTCACGGTGCAGGCGCGCAACCCAGTGCCAGGCCCGCTGGCGGCGTTCGCGCAGCTCCGGGCTGAGCGCAGTGCCCTGCAGCAAGGCATTCTTCAACCAGGCACGCGCAGGGGACCGCAGCGGCCGCAGCGGGTGCAGCGCTTCGATCAGTCCTGCACTGCCCCACTTCAGCTGCTTGCCCTCCACCCAGCTGCTGAGGTGCTGGAGCACCGTAGAGTTGCCGGCCTTCAGACCGCCGAGGCAGTTGGAGACAAACGTGTCGAGATTGTCATTGCACTCGAACGCGTTGAAGCGCGTGCTCTGGGTATCAACCAGGCCCAACGAGGGAAGCGCCTGCGCGGTGGACATGCGCATCGGCTGGGACACATGGAAGCTGCGCTTGCAGGCCACACGGTAGTCCGGCGATGAGCCGCCGCGAGGCAGCTTGTTGCGCCCACGCATGCGGATGCTCGATTCCCAGTTCGTGTCCTCGTAGCCGATGATGCAGGCAACGGCTTCGATCGCGTTGGCTACATCGATATGGGTGACCTGGACGTCCGGGTTCTCGACCCGCTTGGCCACCGCCATGCTCAGCGCGGCAAACAGTACCTGCTTGGCGTACTGAACCCCACCCAGGCCCGGAACCGCCAGTTCGTTGAACTGTCGAACGGAACGGCCCAGACCCAGTGTGCGTGTACGGCGGGCGCCGGGCAGCGTTTCCGGGGCCAGCAGGCCCCACTGACTTCCTGTCATGCAGGTTCCTTCAGATGTTGTGGTGGGTACAAAAGCGATGGAACGTCCCACACGCCATGCGTATGGGTGCAGCACATGATCGGCCTGTCATGGGAGAACTTGAGCGCATGTTCCGTTTGAGTTCGACCCGGTGGGATGGCGTGCTCGCTCGCTGCAGCGCGAGCGTACCGGGCATTGATCCCATATCCTGAGACTGGCTCTGGCTGGTACGTCCTCCCCCTCCCCCAGGGAGGATGACGATGCAGACATGCTGGAATCGGTGCCTCACCCTTCTCGCTCAGTTTCTTTCACTGGAAAGCTGCAATGGCACGTTGGCAACACACGCTGGCCCTGATGTTTGCCATGGGCATACCGGTTTCCACCGCTGTCGCGGACCCAAGCGTTTCCACCCACGTAATGATGGAAGCGGCCGACAATCCCGGCCGGTCGTCATTCCAGGTGCCCAAGGCGCTGTTTGCACCCCCACCGCGCATCCCACCAGACGTCCTCTCCCCCTCCCCTTCGGAGGTGGTGGTGTTTGCCGACGTAGCGAGCAATGGGGAGGTGCAGGGCGTCTCCATCGCCGTCTCCAGCCGCCTGCGGGATCTCGACCGCGCCGCGCTTGCGGCGGTCAGGCAATGGCGGTTCGAGCCCGCTCCGTCAGGTGGCCGGGCCATGCCTGTTCGGGTTCGCGTGAGCGTGGTCTTTGCCCGCAGCTCGCACCGTCCCAGCCGGTGAGACACCCCTACGTCATCCTCCCCTGCCCCAGGAGGATGACCATGACCAAGATCGACCCCGAATGGCTGGAAGAGTTTGACGAGGCCTTGCTGGGCCTGTTTGCCGTGGACCACAGCGATGCGGGCATGGATGAGTACCTGCTCAACTGCTACGCGGATCTGGAGCCGCGCGAGGCGGCGATGGCGTTTGGCAATGACTACGATCTGGCCCGCACGCCGTTGCTGTGGCCGATGCCGGGTTTGGCGATGCATAGTTGAGTGGTGTCGCAATCGGCACGTTTCGCGGTTTGGCGCTGCGATGGGGCTGTCGTGATTGGGCTTACAAGAGTTTGTAAATCGGGCATTTCTATGTGCATTTGGGTGGCAACTTAACAACGGCGGAAACCATTGCCCTGCAAAGCATTCGGGCGATGGACAGCATGCAACAATGCCGTAAGCGTCAGCACTTGCGGCCTCTTCGGACTGCGGCTTCTTGGCATCCCGCTGCCGGGCGAGTAAACCTTGGCCTGCCACCTCAAACGGGTGGCGCGGGCGTCGAAAACCCGCTGCTCTATAGCGATGTGTAAGCGCTGGTCAGCCGGCGTCACCTTCGGGTGGCGTCGGCTGACAATCCGTTCGCGTTCTATGGCGGGCGGTGCGTGGGGGTCTTCGGGCCCGCCGGATTCGCTATAGACCGGTTTTCGAGCCACGCATCGCCCGCCACCTTATGGGTGGCCCTGCTGTCTTTCTGCATGGAGCATTGCCATGAGCGCAACGAAAGCCCCCGTTCTGAAGATCCAACCCGAACCGGCCATCGACGATCACGAAGAAGATCTGTCCCCCGATCCCAACAGCTTTGTCGCCACGCTGCGGCGCATTGGCGCAGGTGCCGCCGCCGATGGGCAACCGTGGCCCGAGCTGCACCTGAGCCTGGGGCGCCGCATGCAGATGGCCGACGCGGACTGCGCCCTGTGCGGCCTGCGTACGGTCGCCGAGATGGCGCTGGCTGGTGAGCGCTCGCGGCAGAACGGCGCGCGGGAGGATTGCCTGGATGATCGCTCGATGGAGGGGCTGTTGATGGCGGTGTTGTCGCTGACCATCTTGGCTACTGAGCGGGCGCAGGGGCGGGTGTGACTGCACGTAGCTGATTGCGTTGCGCGGAGGGGGCTGACATGAGAGGCGAACGCGTTCGCGGGCTCACGTTTGAGGCGCTGGTGGGCTTGTTGGAGGCGGGTGGCTTTGTTGGGGAGCAAAGCAACCCGGTAAGGGACCGCGGCATCGTCGTGGGGAGCGATGCCGCAACGACTCGCTCGGCGGAGGAGATGCTGATGGCAATGGTCGCGTTGAACGTGATGGCGCTTGAGCGTGCGCCGAGGCAGGTTCGGGAAGCTGCATAGTCCTCACGTTGGTCCTGCAAAGGGGTTTTCCATGAGCGGCTCACCTTCTTACCGGCATGGCTTCGTTGCATGGGTGATCGCCTTGGCTGCCACCGCCTGTGCACCGGAGCCATCTCAGGGCATCGATGACGACATCCTTGCCTTCATGGTGGACCCCGACCGGCCACGCATGGTGGAAGGCCGCAGCTACTCCACGCAGCCGGTGGCGGCGGACGTAGGCCCGCGCCGTTTCACGTTCCCCGCCAATCTGTTCTACAACCAGATCGGCCCGTTTCCTGATGGCGGGGTGATGCTTGCCGTGCTGTGGCCGAATCTGGAGGCCGCCGCGCCGGGCGACTTCCCCTTTCGGACGGTGGAGGATGGCTTCCGGCAGGTATCCATTGAGCTGCGGTATGTGGGCCACGCGCGGACGGGCGATTATCTGGCGCCGCACATTGGAAGTGGCTGGGCGCAGAACCTGGCGGAGCGTGTGGTGCAGCCGCTGCGGTTTGGGCTGACGCCGTATGCCATCGAGCATGCGGCGGGGGCTGGTGACGCACAGGCGCTGGAGCCGGATTGGTATGTGGTTCGCGGCGGGGATGGGAGGGTAAGGACGTTCATCAGCTGCGATGCCGCGAAGGTCGTGACTGATGGACTGGTGATGGGATCGCGGACGCTTGTACGGTCTGGAGAGGACCGGATCGCGATGTGCCGACATTCCATGGTGGATGTGGAGAGCGGGATCGCTGTAGAGATGAACTACGCGCGGGTGATGCTGGTTGAATGGCAGCGGTTGGAAGCGGCTGCGGTGGGGCTGATGCGGCGTTATGAGGTGAGGGAGTGAGCGGGCAGCTCGGATTCAGCACCGCTACTTCATGCCAAGCCAGCGTTCGAGAGCAGGCGCGCCGTTCTTGAGCAGAGCAGACCAATTAAGACAAAACACCGCAGCTGCGGCGCAAATAGCGACCCAAAGCCAGTAGGCGAACGACGCCCGATAACCCATATGGCTCGATATCAGAACATAAGCAATAAGGGCTGCAGCCATGCCAAAGGCGAAGTAGCCTACGAAGAGAGCGATGGCAATTCCGCGCCGAACTGCGGGAACCCCGTACCACCGCCTCTCCCAACGTAGCTCACCGCTTGCGTCGTCCACATCAATTAGGGGCCAGGCGTCAGCAACCTCCTGAATCGCGCGCGAGGGCTGATCAAGCTTTGACAGACGACGAATGATAGAGACAGGCAAATGGGCGCCAAACTGATGCCTGATACACGCCGAAAGCCAAAGGTCATCCTTCTTGTCGACCTCCTGAAAAAGTTCGAGGAACTCCCGCCGAGCAGACCCTCGGGTTTGATGTAGTCCCGCGAGCGCCTTGAAGATCAGTACCAGCACGGCGCATATCGCCAGCGGCACTAACAACTGTCCGCCGTGCAGCTCTATCAAGCGATTAACGATGCCATCCATGGTGCCCCCTGTAGCCGATTCCACTTGGGCAAGGATCTACGATTGCCGTGACGGCCGCAATGGATGGAGGCGCGCTAGCTTGCGCCCCGCTTACCGTCCCACTTTATGAGACTTCCCTACGCCATTCTTCCCTGCCCCAGGAGGAAAATCATGACCAAGATCGACAGTGAGTGGCTGAAAGCCTTTGATGAAGCCCTGCTGGCCCTGTTTGCCATCAACCACAGCGACGCCGGCATGGATGAGTTCCTGCTGGGCTGCTACGCGGACCTACCTCCGTGCGATGCGGCGCTGGCATTCGGCGAGGACTACGACTTGGACCGCGATGATGCTTTGTGGCCACGGCTTGGGCTTGAGCGCCAAAGCTGAGCCGCGATAGCTACGCCTCGTCTGCCAGTAGGGCTGTATGAGGCGTTATGAGGCGAGGAGATGATCTTGCTGGCGCAGTTCCGTGTGAGGACGCCACGCATCCGGCGTCATCAGCAGTCCACGCTCTAGATCAAACGGCAGCACCCAAAGCTGTAGCTCCGCACTGAAATTGAAGGCGGGGAGTGGCTGCGCGAATCCTGCATGATGCGGATAGACCAGCGCCATTTGCCCCACTCCACTCAGGTAGCGTTGCCCGTAAGCAAACATTTGGTAGAAGTCGGATTGTTTGAGCCCGTACTTCTCGCGCGCGTCGCTGGCCGCTGCATCCAACACTTTCCACTTCGTATCAAGTACGCGGAGCTCATCGCCACGTCTCAGCAGAAAGTCTGGAATCAGATTGAACCAGCTTGCCTCACCATGACTGCAAAGGTACTCCGACGCTGCACCGCCCACCCGCCACTCCGGCGCGAACTGACGGGCTAGGCAAACGCCCACGTAGCGCTCAAACAGCCGCTCCATGGGGAACATCATGCTTGGGCTGCGCCAATCGCCTGCCAGTGCCAAGGGGCTCTGGCCCGACAAGATTAGCTCGCACAGCGGGCGCACTTCGCGATAGTGGGCCATCAGCCGGTCACCGCCCCAAGCACGCAGATCGCTAGCCACCTGGGTACTTCGTGGCACGCTGGCCATACGCGTAGACAGCTCCTGGGCAAGCCTCCAGGTTCCCGCGTTGCGCGTACGCGCGCACACGCGGTCCAGGGCGACGCGCAGCAGCCTGTTCTCGGGCCTGTCCTCGCTAAACACATCGTGCTCGATGTTGAACACATGGGCGCGCGTCGGCGACTGACGGAGCTGCCGCGAGATATCCAAGCGACCACGCAGGAACAGCTGCTCCTCGCGAACCCGGGTGTAGTCGAAGCGAAGGCCGCGTTTCAGCAGTTCATCCAGCGCGCCGATGAACCTTCCCATGACCCATTCACTCAAGGGCATATCGAACAGGGTCACATCGGCCGGACTACCTTCCCTCGGTGGAATGTCCAGAACAGTGCACAGCATGCGGCGCAGCAACCGCCTTGCGCCGAGTGCATCATCCGCATGTGCAACGTGCTTCGGTAGCACCTCCAGCGTAGTGCCGTCGGGGCATTCCATGACACCCACATACTGGTCCAGACGCAGCCAGCGTGCGCCATCGCGCTGCATGAGCGCCGCCCCACCCGCTCGCAAGCGCTCGAACTCAGCACAGAGCCAGTCAAAGGAGGCCTGCGGCAAGAACGCGGCATCCAGCCCCTCCTGCCGCGCGCCGCTTTCTGACACGCCGATCCGCGCATACTCGCGCACAGTCAGCACGGCCATCGGTCAGTCCGCCTGGCCGACGAGAATTCCCCTGTAACTGGCTGCCTGCTCGAACGCTGCCTCATGGATGTACCAGTTGGCAGTGTCAGGCGCGAGCTGAGCCTCCGGGACGAACAGACGATTCAACTGCAGCTCGCGCTGGCGCAAGAAGCGCTCACCCTGGGGCTTAGCATCGTCGTTCAGCACCCAAGCGATGCGACGCCAGTCTTCGAAGAAGTACTCCTGTAGCAGCGGCAGAATGCGCAAGCGGAACGCCTCAGCCAGCCCCGGAAGATCCTTAGCGCCCATCAAATAGGCGTGGCCGATCAGGTGGTCCCTGCCGAGCAGCACTTCGATACGAGTGTTTAGCGTCCTTAACAGTTCACCCACGCGAATACCGTCGACGTCCCAATCAAGGAGCTCCGGCTGGGGCGGCATCTCGATGAACCGGAAGCGCCGGCGCAGTGCTACGTCCATCGCAGCCAGCGAGCGGTCCGCAGTGTTCATGGTGCCAAGGAGGTGCAAGTTGGCTGGCACAGCAAAGTCTTGCTTGGAGTACGGCAGGCGAACGGACAACGCTTCACCCATGCCCTGCCGCTTACTGGGCTCAATGAGGGTAATAAGCTCGCCGAAGATGCGGGCAATGTTGCCCCGGTTAATCTCGTCGATGATGAGCACGTAGGGCAGGTCGCTATGTTGCGCATCGATGCAGAGTTCGAGGAAGACCCCGTTCTCGACGCCATACTCGAGCGCACCGCTTGTGCCTGCACGCGCTTTCAGGCCCTCCACGAAGTCCTCATAAGCGAAGCTCTGGTGGAAGGTGACGAAGCGGATACGCCCTTCTTCATGCAGCGCATCGAAGCGTTGCTTAAGCGTGGCACGCGCGCCAGCACCCTGGCCCTTGGTGGCAGCCAGCAACTCCGGATCGAGGATCTCCAGAGCCTTATCCACCACACCGTAGGTCTTGCCGGTACCGGGCGGGCCATAGAGGATGGTGTTGGAGGGAGCGTGCATCACCGGCATGTCGTCATCCTGTTCCACAGCTTCATCTTCTTGTTCCTCAGCCTCTGCACCGTCGCCCTGCTCATAGGCGATGGCTACCCAGAGGAAGGACTGAACATCGATCATGTCTGCGGGCGGCCAGCCGTCTTCCGACAGCCGATCGGCGAGGCGGCGAGACAGCACACGGATGCGCTCCCACTCTTCGCCAGTCATTCCGCCCTTGCGGAAGTCGAAGGTGGGATCGAGCAGCCCCAGGGCGCGGCGCATCTGGCCCGTCTTGATGAAGAAGTAGCGCTCGGAATCTTCGAGCGTGAGCAGGAGGCTTGAGAGCGAGCGCTGGCCAGCAGCCTGTAATGGCGGACTCAGGTTGGACGAGGATTCGTTGAAGGCTTCCAGCGCGGCGACGCCGCCTTGGCCTGCAAGCAGTGAAAGAACGGCGTCGCCCAGCGATACTCGGTCGTCCTCTGACAACTCGGCCAACTGCGCGACGATTCTCCAACCGACGACATTCTGAGGCTGCGGGTTCTCAGCACCGACACGTACTCGCAGGAGCTTGATCAGTGCAGACCACACTTCGTCTGGCTGCTTACTGACTAGGGCCGGACGCAGGATCGCCCCGTACTGCTCTACCAACTGCCGCTTGTAGCTGGTTTCCCGCAACAGGCGCTGGTCGTTAGAGAAGCCGGTGAATCCGGGGAATCGTGCTAGGAAGCGCTCGCGCAGACGTACATAGCCGAGCTCGAACGTGTCTCGGCTGCCCTTGCGCGCCTCAATTCGATACTGCCCATTTGTTTCTTGAATGATGAGCAGCGAATCGCCTGCCGCTACCCCTAGGCGTCTAAAGGCAGGCGCAACCCTTGCGCGGATTCGGGCTGAGCCCGGTCCACTGGCGCGCAGGTCGGAGGTGATCTGATAGCCATCTGAGAACGTAAAAGTGGCTTCTCTTCCTGACGCCACATCTGGACGGCCGAGCATGGCTGCATCGAAGCCTGACCAATTGGGGTCCACTGAGATGTAGCCGTTGCGTATGGCGCCATCGGTGAGCACGACTTCGTAGGTGAGCGGGCCAGTCGCAACAGTGGGCGTAGCGGTAGCGAAGGAACATGCAGCCGCTGGCGGCAGAATCTTTCCGTCACTCTTCAGCCGTACCTGGCGCGCAGAGAACTCGCTTGGAGAGAGGCTAGGGCGCCACTGCAGGATCTCGGTCAGGCTATCGCCATGACCGGATTCAATGTCGACCGCAGCGAACAGGCATGTAACAGGGTGCTCCCCGTCCATCGCCACGAAGTCGAGCCTTCCGCAGTAGACGAATGGGACCGCATTGGAGGCGCCGCGGACCTTTGCTCTCATCCGCGCGAACAGATAAGTGGGCGAGCCGCCGGAGATCCTCCGGATGATCGGGGAGTTTTGACTGTTCCTGTTCTGGCTTTCCCAGTAGAAGTCGGTGCCGTCGAAGACGTCGAGATAGCTGGCCTCCCCTTCCTTCTCGAGTGTGACGAACAGCAACACGGCGTTCCCGAGCTCCAGGATGCCGTCGGCCCAGGGTGTTCCATAAATTTCCGTTGGAACAGGCAGCCCGCCCAGTTGGGCGACATCTTGACGAGAGTGCTCGGAACCGATCCGAAATCCATCCATTTCGATCGATGAGTTGATGCGCCCCATATTAGGTTTAATCCGTTACATTACGCTCCGCAGCGTATCGTAGCGAAAGCGCCCCTTTCGAGACAACTTTTGTCGCAGAAGCCGACTGGGCGAAGTCCGATACAAGTTCGAGGCCCGACGCCATCCTGCCGCGACGTGTCGAATGGCCACTGGATCTTGCCGATACTAGGTGGATTAAAAGTGGAGGACGTCAACGTCAGAAAATAAGAGAAAGCGACTATCCGCATTTCTCAAAAGTACAGATGTGCGATCCTCTTAACGCAGAGGATCGCCCCACCCAATTCGACACATGACTTAAGTGCTCAGCACCGCTTTACGCTTACTAAACTCAGTTAGAAGCACGGAAGCACCAGACGCGACATCCGAGTCGGCCATATCGGACCGAACTCCTTGATTTCCTGACCGCGCCAGCAGCTTTTCGGAGAGCAGCGTAATAGTCCTCCTCAAGTCAGGGTCAGCGATATTCTGTTGAGCTGTCGCCTCGGCGCAAATTTCGAATATATGACCTCGACCAGCTTTCGCAATCACTGCAGATCTAAGCGTCTTTCTGGTTGCTAAAACTGCCCGCGCCTGCTTCATTGCACGGGACTCCATCCACCATATGAACCGCATGCCGCCTACAGACATAAGTGCCGTACCGACTACCGATCCCAATGTTACAACCTCAAAATCCTTTAGCCCATCTAGAACATTTACATATTTAGACAGCCAAAGTGCAAATAGGCCCGGCAAAAGGATTACGCCGACCACCATGGCAAAAGTTACAGATGACAGCAAAAGCGTCCTGTAGTCTACAGAGAATGAACGCACCGCATCTCGGAAAGATATTTTCCGTGAAAGCGAAATTTTCTGAATTCTTATATGAGTGACTAAGAGATTTGTCGCACAGGCGAGTAGCAATCCCAGCGCCGCTAAGTGCACGTAGGCGGGAAGCTCCGCTCGCTCAGAGAACATAAAGAAAGCCGCCACCGAGATTACAGGGGCCATATTTACCGCAAGCATAACGGATTTAAATCTCTCATAAGTAGACCTCTCCTCCAGAGGATTTCGACGCATCAGCCCACCCAGTCTTTCCACAATCCGCATTGGAAAGACTAGCGCTCGAGCGTAGCTGTGCTGCTTGCGTAGAGACTTCGCTCGGTCCACGCAAACGGCCACTTCATATGCCGGAGGGAGCTCGGCTGATAGCGCCTCCCATTTCAGCGCATCCATATTTTTTGTCGCAGTAGCGATCTTTCGCGCGACTCTTTCTCTTATCCACTCCGCGGCCTCGACACTTGGCAGTGTTGCGAATTGACAAGACGATATCGCCTCCTCCTGCAAAGATCCAACACCTGACTGACGGGCATATTCCATCCGTGAGGAATGAGCTTCTGCACGCCCGGCCCCGCCAAGCCTAATAATCATGAGCCTATCAAAAAGATCGCCTCTACTCCAAAGAGGAGCGAACAGCTTCTCAACCACATCTTCGGATTCTTCCCACGCCCGCGAAGGATTGAATGTTTTTACATCCACCATAATTTTAAGAAGATGTAACAACACATCATTCCGCCAATCATGAGTTCGCGTCAAGAAGCCTGAGACACGTTCCTCATGGAGCTTTACCCCGGCAATTTTCAAACGCAGCAACTTGGCGACTTGCGCCACCAGAGGGGTTTCCCTGTCTAGATCGATAGATTGAAGAATCGCCACCACATACTCGCGCCAGCGCGGATTTGAGAGAAGCTCATTCTCGTCAATTACGGTCGGGTTCTCCGTTAAAAATCTTGCAAATATTGCTTCGTGATAGCGCCTGTGGGAGAAAGCAAATCGCCGCTCTTTTCTTGAGGCATTCGCGACATCCATCCGCCCGACCTTTACATACGTGAGAGCTTCAATAATTTTCTCAGTGCTATCACCAAGGATCCCACTCTTCTTTGAGTAAGCGTTTATTTCATCGATGGATGGAGAAAGCCCCATCTCGGGTGCAAACGCGAAGATTCGCGATAGCTTTGCCGCACCTTCTTTCATCTGCCCAGGAGTCAGCCCCCATCGCCCCTCTACGTATTCTTCGTCACGATGACAAAGTGACTCTACGTGACGGTAAAGCAGTTCATGCTCATTCTTAGGCGCAGAGCTGTGCTCTCTCACATAGCGACAGAGAAGAGTCAAGAATAGAGGATTTCTATAGGTGGAACTACGCGAGGTTGAGAGTGCTCGGAGCGAAATTCTCTTCTGCTCCTTCGAAAGAAAGGTATTTGAAATCAATTCTTCTTGCAGCAACTCGCTTAGGGGTAAAATTCGCAGCTTTGGCCAGACGATCCCCTTTGGACTCTTATATTCTCTGGAAGCGAGAACACCTCGACATTGCCCCAGCCCGTCCATGAATTGCTGAATAGCTCTACCGAACTTCTCAACTTGTGCGTCTTCATTGGCCGCATGAAGAACTTCCGGAATTTCATCAAACGAATCAAATAAGAAGAACCATCCGCCATTCTCGTTGAAGCTTCTCCAATTCTCCTTCAGGTAGTCAGCAGTGTCCGCATCTCCTCTTCGGACATTGTCGATAACGAAGTTCTTCACTCGAGTTGCATCTATCTCCCCGTCGATCTCTAGTTCTCTTAAATTAATGTAGAGCGGGATCGGCTCATACATTTTCTTTGAGCGACGCGCGCGCTCTATCATCTGAACCGCCAAGTGACGAAGCGCCACGCTTTTACCAGCGCCCGGGTCGCCAGTGAGGAGCAAGCATCGCTCTGCGCTACCATCAATTGCACCTATCAGTGAGGTCTCTCTTCTCTGTCCGTGTGAGCGACGCTTTCTTATACGGTGAATGAATGATGCGTAGTAGCCGCCATCGATCTGAACTTCAGCTTCTAAGTCAGTGAAATTCTGATCGTTCCAAGCCTCGGCCTTACCAATAGCAGCGAGGTCGGAATTTATGACGGATAGGAATTGCTTCCGTCTCTGGATATGTTCTTTATAAGCTACGCCGCCTCTTATACCTTCAGCGACCGTGCCAAATGCTCGGTGCAGCGCCCCAAAGCCCTTTGCGATGACTTTGCAGAAATCGGTCACCGAAGTTGCCACAAGAAAAATTAGTAACAGCATTATTGCGATAGCTAGATATGTATCATTAGCTGCCGCTTCACGTAGATCACCGACCCACTTAATCAGTTCTTTGAGATCCATCTCCCCACCCCCTGTGGCTGACAGTATTAAAAAAAGAGGCGACATTAAAGTCGCCTCTTTTCGGTTCATTGAATTATTTTAATCAAACCCCAACAGGATTAGCCTTCTCCGGATCAATCTTGTACTGCTTGATCGCCCGGGCCACGTCCTTCCCGGTCATCTTCCCGTCCTTAGCCAGCGCCGCAATCGCGGCATGCGCGATGTAGTACCGGTCAACCTCGAAGAAGCGACGCAGGTTCGCACGGGTATCCGAACGGCCAAAGCCATCCGTACCCAGCACGGTGTACGACATCGGCACGAACGCGCGGATCTGGTCCGCATACGCACGCACGTAGTCGGTGGCGGCGATCGCCGGACCCTGGCGGCCTTCCAGCAGCTCGGTCACGTAGGCCTTGCGCTGTTCGCCTTCCGGGTGGAAGCGGTTGGCACGCTCGGCATCGAAGCCATCGCGGCGCAGCTCGTTGAAGCTCGGGCAGGACCAGATGTCGGCGGTCACGCCGAAGTCCTTGTCCAGCAGCTCGGCGGCGGCAATCACTTCACGCAGGATGGTGCCCGAACCCAGCAGCTGCACGCGCAGGTCGCCCTTCTTCGGCTTGCCGGCGTCGGTCAGCAGGTACATGCCCTTCACGATGCCTTCGGCTGCACCTTCCGGCATTTCCGGGTGGGTGTAGTTTTCGTTCATCAGGGTCAGGTAGTAGTACTCGTCTACCTGGTCTTCCATCATGGCCTTGGTGCCGTGCTGCAGGATCACCGTCACTTCGAAGCCGAAGGTCGGGTCGTAGCTGCGCACGTTCGGGATGCCGCCGGCCACCAGGTGGCTGAAGCCATCTTCGTGCTGCAGGCCTTCACCGTTCAGCGTGGTGCGGCCGGCGGTGCCACCCAGCAGGAAGCCGCGGGTACGCATGTCAGCGGCCTGCCAGGCAATGTCGCCCACGCGCTGGAAGCCGAACATCGAGTAGTAGATGTAGAACGGCAGCATCGGCACGTTGCTGACCGAGTAGCTGGTACCGGCGGCCATCCACGAGCTGATGGCGCCCGGCTCGCTGATGCCCTGCTGCAGCACCTGGCCGCTCTGGTCTTCGCGGTAGAACATCAGCTGGTCGGCGTCGACCGGCTTGTACTTCTGGCCGAACGGCGCGTAGATGCCGATCTGGCGGAACAGGCCTTCCATGCCGAAGGTACGGGCTTCGTCGGCCACGATCGGCACGATGTGCGGGCCCAGTTCCTTGTCGCGCAGGGTGATGTTCAGGCTCTGCACGAAGGCCATGGTGGTGGAATAGCTGCGCTCGCCGCTGCTCTTCAGCAGGCGCTCGTAGGTTTCCAGCTTCGGTGCATTGAAGCTCTTGTCGGCCTTGCGGCGGCGCTGCGGCAGGTAACCGCCCAGGGCGCTGCGGCGCTCCTGCAGGTACTGCACTTCCGGCGAATCCGGGCCCGGGTGGTAGAACGGCACCTGGCCATCGGCCAGCTGCGCGTCGGTCACCGGAATGTTGAAGCGGTCGCGGAAGTGGCGCACCGCTTCGTCGTCCAGCTTCTTGGTCTGGTGGGTCGGGTTCAGGGCCTCACCGGCGCTGCCCATGCCGTAACCCTTCACGGTCTTGGCCAGGATGACGGTCGGCATGCCCTTGGTGTTCACGGCCTGGTGGTAGGCGGCGTACACCTTGTGCGGGTCGTGGCCACCACGGTTCAGGCGCCAGATGTCGTCGTCGCTGAGGCCGGCGACCATCGCAGCGGTTTCCGGGTACTTGCCGAAGAAGTGCTCGCGGGTATACGCGCCGCCGAAGGCCTTGCAGTTCTGGTATTCGCCGTCGACGGTTTCCATCATCAGCTTCTTCAGGACGCCATTGGTGTCCTTGGCCAGCAGGGCATCCCAGTAACCGCCCCACAGCAGCTTGATGACATTCCAGCCGCCGCCACGGAACACGCCTTCCAGTTCCTGGATGATCTTGCCGTTGCCGCGCACCGGGCCGTCCAGGCGCTGCAGGTTGCAGTTCACCACGAAGATCAGGTTGTCCAGGCCTTCACGGCCGGCCAGGGCGATGGCACCCAGGGTTTCCGGCTCGTCGCTCTCGCCGTCGCCGATGAAGCACCACACCTTGCGGTCGGACTTCTCGATCAGGCCACGGTTTTCCAGGTAGCGCATGAACTGCGCCTGGTAGATGGCGGCCAGCGGGCCCAGGCCCATCGACACGGTGGGGGTCTGCCAGAAGTCCGGCATCAGCCACGGGTGCGGGTAGGACGACAGGCCACCGCCGTCCACTTCCATGCGGAACTTGTCGAGCTGTTCTTCATTGATGCGGCCTTCCAGGAAGGCACGCGAGTAGATGCCCGGGGCGCTGTGGCCCTGGATGAACAGCAGGTCGCCCGGGTGGCTGTCGCTCGGGGCGCGCCAGAAGTGGTTGAAGCCCACGTCGTACAGGGTGGCGCCGGAGGCGAAGGAGGCGATGTGGCCGCCCAGGTCGCCCGGCTTGCGGTTGGCACGCACGACGGTGGCCATCGCGTTCCAACGGATGATCGAACGGATGCGCCATTCCAGTTCCGCGTTGCCCGGGCTCTTGGCCTCCAGCTGCGGATCGATGGTGTTGACGTATTCGGTAGTGGGAGAGAACGGCAGGTACGCACCCGAACGACGGGTCAGTTCCACCATGCCTTCCAGCAGCTGATGCGCGCGCTCGGGGCCCTCGACATCAATAACGGCCTTCAACGACTCGATCCACTCCTGGGTTTCCACAGGATTGGTGTCGTTGTTCAGCACTTCGTTCAACCAGTTCATTAGCGCTCCCATTACCGCACGCACGCGCGCGACTGTTGTATAGATTTCTAGACCGCAAAGTGTAGCGCACCAAGGGCTTTCGTCGTTTGGCTACGCTGCCGTATGGATGCAGGCGGCCAGTGTCCGCAAGGCCTGTCCCGGGCCAGCGGGGGGCGGGACAGGCGGCCGCAACCCTCTGTTTTTTCCGCCGTATCGGCCTGCGCCGGCTGTCGTTTCCGGCCAGCTGCGTCCACGTGCAGGACGCAGTGTTACCGCCACGGATGACCGTAGTGGGGCAGCCCGGGCCCCGGGTAAGGCTTGCCTGACGGTGCGCGGCTGAATTTCTGACAACCCGTCGCGTCTGGCTCTGGACCGGGGCGGCCGCAGGTGCGCACTTTGGCCGCGAGCAGGCCCCTTCCCGCGGTTCGCCGCTTGTCTGCCCGCCCCGGAGCACCGGGGCACCCCCGCAGCCGCTGTTGCGTGGCCTGGCACGGATGCCGGGCCACGCAATGGTGGCCTGCAGCGCGCGCACGCCCTGCCCTGTGCCCTTGCCCTGCCTGGCCCCGTGGCCGAAACCGCACATCGGTCTGGCCGAAACCGTACTTGTCCGGCTCGGCTTATCGATATATCGTTTGCACACTCGTTACCGATATATCGAAATGGCCCGGACCTCTACCGCCAAGGTGCGCAAGGAAGACGATGCACCCGCCGTTCCCCGCCGCAACGGCCAGCCCCGCGTGCTCAGCCGCGGCGACCTGCGCCTGCTGGTGCTGGCGCTGATCGGCGAACAGCCGCGCCACGGCTACGAGCTGATCCAGCACATCAGCGGCTTGTTCATGCAGGCCTACACACCCAGCGCCGGCACCATGTACCCGCTGCTGGCCAGCTTCGAGCAGGCCGGCTGGGTGGCCTCGGAAGAAGAGGACGGCCGCCGGGTGTTCCGCATCACCGCCGCGGGCGAGTTCGAGCTGAAGGTGCAGCGCACCCAGGTGCGGCTGGCCCAGCGCCGCGCCTTCGACCGCGCCCGCGAGATCACCAAGGCCTCGCTGCCGCCGCCGCTGGCCGCCGCCCTGCGCGAGTTCAAGCAGGCGCTGGTGCGCCACCACGGCCGCTGGAGCGAAGGCGAGGCCGAAGCCGTGGCCGCGCAGCTGTCGCGTGCGTCTGCCCTGCTGAACGGCGCGCTGGGCGATGCCCCCTACCCCGTTACCCCGACCGAGCCAGACTGACGCCCGCCAGGTCGTTCCCCCCTTCCACGCGCGCGACCCCGCGCGCCTACCTGCACAGGTACTGCAATGACCCAACATGAAAATTCGCGCCTGCGCCTGGATGTGCGCTTCCGCCAGCTGACCGTGCTGCGCACCGAGACTGTCACCCCGCACATGCGCCGCGTGGTGCTGGGCGGCGCCGATCTGGCCGGTTTCGATTCGCCCGGCCCGGATGACCACATCAAGCTGTTCTTCCCCAACAGCAGCGGCGAGATGGTGCTGCCGGTGATGACCGCCGAAGGCCCGCGCTACCCCGAGGGCAAGGAGCACTCGGTGGCGCGCGATTACACCCCGCGCTGGTGGGACCACGAGGCCGGCGAGCTGGCCATCGACTTCGTGCTGCACGACCAGGGCATTGCCGGGCCGTGGGCCGAGCGTGCGCAGCCGGGCGACAGCCTGGCCATCGGCGGGCCGCGCGGCTCGTTCGTGGTGGCCGACGATTACGACGCCTACGTGCTGATTGGCGATGAAACCGCACTGCCGGCCATCGCCCGCTGGCTGGACGTGCTGCCCGATGGCGCCGAGGTGCAGGCGTACATCGAAGTGAGCGACGAGGACGAGCGCCAGGACCTGCCGCAGTACGAGAACGTGCGCATCCACTGGCTGGAGCGCAATGGCTTCCCGGCGGCCAGCAGCACGCTGCTGGAAGACATGCTGACCGACTTCGAAGCGCCCGACGGCGACACGTTCTACTGGATCGCCACCGAATCGCGCCGCGCGCGGATGATGCGCAAGTTCATCGAAGGCCACCTGGGCATGCCGCGCGATTGGATCCGCTCGACCGGCTACTGGAAGGCGCACCCGGACGAAACCGACGGCGATTGATGTCGCTTGGGGTGGGTGCGGACCGTTGGTCCGCACTGCCTGCCCTGTAGAGCCGAGCCCATGCTCGGCTGCTTTACCGGCAAGCCGAGCATCGGCTCGGCTCTACAAGGGCGGCGCTACCCGGCGCACCCGGACGGAACCGACGGCGATTGAGGCTCGGTGGGTGAGAACCAGGTAGTGCCGGCCGCTGGCCGGCAACCTCATCAACCCTCAGCCGGATCCTGCAGTTGCCGGCCAGCGGCCGGCACTACCGTGCTGGGCATTGCCCGGCGCACCCAGCCGAACCGGTGCGCGGCCCAGATTTCCAGCCCCATCAGCAGCACGATGGCCAGCCACGGCAGCAGCAGCCCGAAGTACACGCCGGGCATCATGCCGTTGATCTGCGCCTTGACCAGCCGCACCACGCCGCGCGTGTGCAGCAGCTCGTCCACCTGCATGGTCAGCGCCTCGCGCACGACCTTGGGCTCCACGCCCACCACGCCGGCCTTGTCCGCCAGGGTGTCTTCCACCAGGCCGCGCAGCACGCCTTCACGCACCTTGCCGATGACCCAGCCGCTGGCGCGCCCCATCTGGCCCTCGCCCAGGCGGTCGGCCATCGGCAGCGGGTGTTCGCTGAGGTAGGCCGACGCCACTGCATCGGCGATATCCCCCACCGTGCCCTGGCTGCGCAGCGCCTCGCGCATGCGCGGGTCATCCAGCGAATCGGTGAAGCCGTGGCTCCACGTGCCCACCAGGGTCTGCAAGTGCGGCTGGAAGTGGTCCAGCTGCTTGAGCAGCGCGCGGTGTGCACCGGCGGTGAACCCCAACTGCAGGCCGAAGAACGCCGTGCCCAACGGCAGCAGCACCATGTAGCTGGCCAGCAGCCAGTGGTGCCAGCGCCGTTGCCGATGCAGCCAGCGACGACGATGCAGGGCATACCAGAGGCCCAGGCCGGCCAGCAGCCCCAGCAACGTGCCCAGCACGCTGCCCAGGGCCAGGTCGAACACGCTCAACCCGGCCCAGAATTCGTTCAACCAATACTGTGCTTCCTGCATGGTGTTGCCTTCCGTGGTGTGAAACAGCGGTCCATTGTAGGGCCGCGCCGATGCCCGGCTGCTTTGGGCTCGGCGCTACAGGAACGCGTTGCAACGTTCTCTGCCACAATCGCGCTCCTTCCCTGCACCTGTGAGGCCCTCCATGGGCAAACTGACCCTGGCTGGCGTCGACAAGCTGCGCACCCGCTTTGCCGATGACGCGGCCTGCGATACGGCCCTGGACGCCTTCGCCGACCCGGCCGCCCTGCGCGCACCGCTGCGCGAGCTGCTGGAGGCCGAGCACCGTTTCCTGCAGGCCGAATTCGAAGTGGCCCAGGTGGCCGACATCTTGCGCCGCGACCAGAAGTACGCGCCGGCGGGGCGCCCGTCGGTGCATATCGTGCAGCTGCGCAAGCAGCAGGCGGCCACCAAGCAGGCTGCGCTGATTGCCCGCAACGTGGTGGCCCAGGCCGCACAGACCTTCGCGCGCGCCAGCGGCATGACGGTGAAGGCCAAGCAGAGCCCGAGCGAAGCCTGCGCGGCGTGGCTGATTGCGCTGCGCTGAGGGCGGTAGTGCCGGCCGCTGGCAGGCAGGATTGCGGATGTCCCGGCGGGGTTCTGGAAGCAACGACGGGGTAGAGTCGACTGTTAGTCGACTAACGCGCGCAGCGCGGGATCTTGGCGCACCGCGAAGAGCAGTCGACTAACAGTCGACTCTACCGAAAGCAGGTTCCCGCGCAGACCTGACCGAAAGCAGGTTTCCGTGCAGGCCCGCCCCAAAGCAGGGTTCCGTGCAGGCCCGCCCCAAAGCAGGGTTCCCGCCCAGGCCCATCCCCCCAAAAAAAAAGGCCCGCTTTTCAGCGGGCCTTCTGCCTTCTCACGACGAGTGAGCGGGTTACATCAAGCGGCCGGCTTTTCGCCAGTCGCTTCGGTGGTGATGCGGATGTTCACTTCATCGCTGACGTTCGGGGCGTAGGCGCCGACGCCGAAATCGCTGCGCTTCAGGGTGGTGGTTGCATCGAAGCCGGCGGCCGGGACCTTGGCCATCGGGTGCTCGCCGCCGCCGTTGACGGTGACGTCCAGGGTGACCGGCTTGGTGATGCCCTTGATGGTCAGGTCGCCGGTGACGGTCAGCTTGTTGGTGCCGGCCGCTTCAACCTTGGTGCTCTTGAAGGTGGCATCGGCAAACTTGGCGGCGTCGAAGAAATCGGCGCTCTTCAGGTGTTCGTCGAACTTGGCGGTGAAGCTGTTCAGGCCGCTCAGCGGCAGCTTCACTTCCACGGTGGACTTGGTCACGTCGGCGGCGTCGTACACCAGGGTGCCTTCGGCGTTGCCGAAGTGCGCGCTCGGGTGCGAGAAGCCGAAGTGGCTCCACTGGGCCAGCACGTCGGTGTGGCTCGGGTCGAGCTTGTAGGTGCCCGAGGCGATCTGGATCGCTTCGGCGGCCGGGGCGGCGGCAGCGGCGTCAGCCGACGGGGTGGCGGCAGCCTGCTCGGTGGCCGCCGGGGCGGCAGCATCGGCGGCCGGGGCAGCGGTGTCGGCCGGCTTGGAGCAGGCGGCGATGGCCAGGGTCAGGGCCAGCGGCAGCAGCAGTTTACGGGTGGCGCTCATCTGAGGAACTCTCCGGAATCGTAGGGTGGGTACAAGGTGCAGCAGAGGCCGCCAAGGCGGCGGCCCGAAACCGATACAGCGACTTACGCGATGCGCGCCGCTTCGTCGAACGACAGGCGCGGCAGACGGGGGAACAGGCCCGAGGGGTCACCGTACCCCAGGTTGACCAGGAAATTCGACTTGATGTTGGTGCCGGCGAAGAAGGCTTCGTCGACCTTGGCGTTGTCGAAGCCGGACATCGGGCCGGCATCCAGGCCCAGCGCGCGTGCGGCCAGGATCAGGTAGGCGCCCTGCAGGCTGCCATTGCGGAACGCGCCTTCGTGGCGGCCTTCACGCGGGCCGTCGAACCAGGCCTTGGCATCGGTGTGCGGGAACAGGTACGGCAGCTTCTCGTGGAAGTCCTGGTCGAAAGCGACGATCACGGTGACCGGTGCGGCCAGGGTCTTGTCGTGGTTGCCTTCGGACAGCGCCGGGGCCAGCTTGGCCTTGGCTTCAGCCGACTTCACGAACACGAAGCGCGCCGGGCTGCCATTGGCGGCGGTCGGGCCCCACTTCACCAGCTCGTACAGGGCGTGCAGCTGGGCGTCTTCCACGGGCTTGTCGAGGAAGGCGTTCTGGGTACGGGCAGTGCGGAACAGCTGGTCCAGTGCAGCAGCGTCGAGCGCGTGGGACATCGGTGGATCTCCAGGGCAACAAAAGGGAGTGAGTGCCCGCGGGCGACGCGGGGCGAAACGACGATCAGGAGTGTAGAGTGTCGCGACTGTTGCAACACCCAGCAGGGCTGAAACGAATTAATGCCAATGGTGAAACGATCGAGCGCGCCGTGGACGGTCACTGACGGCCGTGCCGGCAATGTCCGCCAGGCGGTCGCGCTGGCCTCGGCGCTGCGCCAGGGCACCCACCGCCCGCTGGTCCTGCAGCCCCGTGCGCCGTGGCGCTGGCTCTCGCCGCGGCGCCTGCCCGGGGATGTGAACGGCTACGGCGAGGACTTCGCCGAACTGGCCGCGCAGGCCCCTGCGCTGGCGATCGGCTGTGGCCGCCAGGCCGCCGGTGCGCTGCGCGTGCTGCGTGCGCGCGGCAGCCGCACGGTGCAGATCCTCGACCCGCGCCTGCCCTCGCGCCATTGGGATCTGGTGGTGGTGCCCGAACACGATGCCCTGCGTGGCAGCAACGTGCTGACCCTGGTCGGCAGCCTGAACCCGGTGGACGATGACTGGCTGGCCTGGGGCCGTGCGGCGTTTGCCGGTTTCAGCACCCTGCCCGGCCCGCGCACCGCGCTGCTGGTGGGCGGGCCGACACCGCTGGCGCCGTGGGACGAGGCGGCGATGGTGGCCGTGTTCGACGCACTGGCCGAGCAGATCCGCAGCGAAGGCGGCAGCCTGCTGGCCACCACCTCGCGGCGCACGCCGCCGGCGCTGGCCGAGATCCTGCGCGCAAAGTTCGCGCATCTGCCGCATGTGATCTGGGGCGACGGCGGCGACGGGGTGAACCCGTATGCCGGCCTGCTGGGCTGGGCCAACCGTGTGGTGGTATCGCCGGATTCGGTGAACCTGCTCTCTGAAGCCAGCGCCACGCGCATGCCGGTGATGGTGGCCCTGGCCGGCACCGCGCAGGGGCGGCTGGCCCGCTTCCAGCGCCAGTTGCATGAACGCGGGCGACTGCAGGCGCGCTGGCTGGACTGGCAGTACGACCGTATCGAGCCGCTGCGCGAAACCGCGCGGGTGGCGGCGGAAGTGCACGCGCGCCTGTCGCTGGGGTAGTGCCGGCCGCTGGCCGGCAGCCCCTTCGCTCCCGCCACCAGGTTACGGGCGGTTTTGGCTTTGCCGGCCACCGGGCGGATAATGGGCGATTCCCTCGTCCTCCCCTGGCTCGCCATGTCCGTGCGTCCTGACCCTGTGTTTGCCCCGCTGACCCCGCGCGCGCTCGTGCTGGCAGTGCTGGCCATGGGCGCAGTGGTGCTGCTGTCCAACGTGCTGGTGCAGTACCCCATCAACGACTGGCTGACCTGGGGCGCGTTCAGCTACCCGGTGGCGTTCCTGGTGAGCAACCTGATCAACCGCCGCTTCGGCCCGGGCCCGGCCCGCCGCGTGGCGTGGATCGGTTTCCTGGTGGCAGTGGTGCTGTCGGTGTGGGTGGCGACCCCGCGCATCGCCATTGCCTCGTGCTCGGCCTTCATCGTGGCCCAGCTGCTGGACATCACGGTCTTCGACCGCCTGCGCCGTGGCAGCTGGTGGCGCGCACCGATGGTGGCCACCACCTGCAGCGCGACGGTGGACACCACGATCTTCTGGTCGATCGCCTTCGCCGGTTCTGCGCTGCCGTGGGTGAGCTGGGCCGCAGGCGACCTGGCGGTGAAGCTGGCCATCGGCGTGTGCCTGCTGGCACCGTTCCGCGCGTTGCTGTGGAAGATGGCACCGCTGGCCCGGTAGGTGCCGACCGTTGGTCGGCACGATCCTTCAGAGTTCATTGCCGCTGACAGAGTGTGCCGACCAACGGTCGGCACCTACCAACAGCGGGGCATCGCCCGAGCGTTGCTCTGGTGGGTGCCGACCGTTGGTCGGCACGTCGGCACCTCGGCACGCTGGACACCGCCGCATCACCTGCCCCACGCTGTGCCGATGGAGACGGATGCTGCTTACAAGATCGCCGTGGAACGGCATGTGCGCGAACACCTCACCGCCGTAGCAGCCCAGCACGAGGGCCTGCGCGCACGCGGGCTGGGCCTGGTACTGCGTGACGGCCGCACCGAGATCGCCAGCGTGTCGCTGCAGCCACTGCGCGGCGCAGGTGGCTGGGCAGCGACCCTGACGGTGCAATGCCCGCAGGCGCTGGCGTTCTGCCAGCAGTGGGCCGATGGCACGCCGACGACGTTGCTCAATCCACAGCTGCTGATGGCCACCACATCATCCGGTGGCGGCATGCCGGGTTTTGCGGACCAGAGCGGCGCCATCGTGCGCGCCGGCACCCGCGACGCCGACGCGTTGGCCCTGCACCTGGTCGAGCGTCTCTCGGCCAACGGCCTGGTCCGGGCGCTGGCATGGCGTACTGCATCGCTCTCCCTGATCGACGACGTGGTGGCCCACGCCGCGTTCTATGCGTGGCCACTGCAGACGGTGCTGTACATCGCCCACCGCAACGGCCTGCACGCCGATGACCCGCGCCTGCACGATGCCCTGCAACGCCGCGCGATCATGCGCCGCGGGCAGCGCGATCGGGCGTTGGTGGAACAGGTGTTGCCCGCCCGATAGGTGCCGGCGCTGATAGTGCCGACCATCGCTCCGGTGGGTGCCGACCGTTGGTCGGCACGATCCTTCAGGGTTCATCGCAGCTGACAGAGTGTGCCGACCAACGGCGGGCCTCGCCCGATCATTGCTTTGGTGGGTGCCGACCGTTGGTCGGCACGATCCTTCAGGGTTCATCGCAGCTGACAGAGTGTGCCGACCAACGGCGGGCATCGCCCGACCATCGCCCTGGTGGGTGCCGACCGTTGGTCGGCACGATCCTTCAGGGCTCATCGCGGCTGACAGAGTGTGCCGACCAACGGTCGGCACCTACCAACAGCGGGGCATCGCGCGGCCATTGCTCCGGTGGGTGCCGACCGTTGGTCGGCACGATCCTTCAGGGTTCATCGCAGCTGACAGAGTGTGCCGACCAACGGTCGGCACCTACCAACGGCGGGCATCGCCCGGCCATTGCCCTGGTGGGTGCCGACCGTTGGTCGGCACGATCCTTCAGGGTTCATCGCGGCTGACAGAGAGTGCCGACCAACGGTCGGCACCTACCAACGGCGGGCATCGCCCGGCCATTGTTCTGGTGGGTGCCGACCGTTGGTCGGCACGATCCTTCAGGGCTCATCGCGGCTGACAGAGTGTGCCGACCAACGGTCGGCACCTACCAACAGCGGGGCATCGCGCGGCCATTGCTCCGGTGGGTGCCGACCGTTGGTCGGCACGATCCTTCAGGGTTCATCGCAGCTGACAGAGTGTGCCGACCAACGGTCGGCACCTACCAACGGCCGGCATCGCCCGGCCATTGTTCTGGTGGGTGCCGACCGTTGGTCGGCACGATCCTTCAGGGTTCATTGCACCTGACAGAGTGTGCCGACCAACGGTCGGCACCTACCAACGGCGGACATCGCCCGACCATTGCTCTGGTGGGTGCCGACCGTTGGTCGGCACGATCCTTCAGGGTTCATTGCACCTGACAGAGTGTGCCGACCAACGGTCGGCACCTACCAACGGCGCACGTGGTACCCCATCAGCCGAACGGCAGCTCTGCGGCCACGCAGGCGGCACTGATCGCTGCACACGCGTCTTCAATCGCAGGCGTTGTGGCCGCCAGCCGCGGGCGGCGGTCCAGCGTGCAGGCCAGGCCGACATCCAGCAGGGTGGCGTGCGCGCCCTGCAGCGCACGTGCGGTGTCTTCGGGCAGGAATCCCGCCGCCAGTGCGTCGATCAACGACGGCGTGTCGCGCGGTTCCAGCAGCGCCGCAACCTGCGCGCTGCGTGCCAGCACGCCGGTCTGCAGAAGGAACTCCAGATCCACCACGCCACCGGCGCCCTGCTTCAGGTCCAGGCGCGCGGCATCGCTGCGGTCCAGTTCGGTGCGCATGCGCCCGCGCATCTTCAGCACGTCGGCATACAGCGTGGCGTGGTCGCGTTCGCGGCCCAGCGTCTGCGCGCGCACCTGTTCGAAATCGGCCAGCAGGCTGGCATCGCCGGCCACGCCGCGCGCGCGCACCAGGGCCTGGTGTTCCCAGGTCCAGGCGCGCTCGCGCTGGTAGTCGGTGTAGCTGGCCAGCGAGGACACCAGCGATCCCTTGCCGCCATCCGGGCGCAGGCGCACGTCGATGTCGTACAGGCGGCCGGCGGCGGTAACCGCGCCCAGCAGGGCCATCACCTTCTGCGCCAGGCGCGCGTACCAGCGGCCCGGTTCCAGCGGACGGGTGCCATCGCTGGCTTCCACGCCGGCCGGATGGTCGTGCAGGAACACCAGGTCCAGATCGGAACCGAAGCCCAGTTCCAGCCCACCCAGGCTGCCGTAACCGATGATGGCGAAGCGCCCGCCCGGCACCGCACCGTGCGCGGCGTGCATGTCCGCCTCGGCCAGCTTGAGCACGGTGATGACCACCGCCTGCGCCAGCTCGGCCAGCTGGCGGGTGCTGTCCACCGCGCCCTGGCGGCCGTCCAGCGTGGCCATCGCCATGCGGAAGCTGAGCGCGAGCCGCGTTTCATTGAGCCAGCGCAGCTGCGATTCGGGATCTTCCACCGGCAGCACCTGCTGGCACTCGGCCAGCATGCCGGCGAAGTCGGGCATCGGCCCAGATACGCGCACGTCCAGCAGTTCGTCCAGCAGCAGGGGGTACGCCGCCAGGCGTTCGGCCAGCAGCGCGCTGCGCGCCAGCACGTCCACCAACCGCGCCAGGGCGCTGGGTTGCTCGTCCAGCAGCGCCAGGTAGCTGGTTCGGCGCAGCACGGCCTGCAACAGGCCGAGCACGCGCTTGAGTGCGGCATCGGGCTGCGGCGAGCGCGTGGCCGCATGCAGCAGCGCTGGCAGCACGCGGTCCAGGCGCGCACGCGCGGCATCGGACAGTGACTTCACGCCGGTACTCTGGGCGAAATCACGCAGCGACTGGTCGGCGCCGTTGGCATCGAGGAAACCGGCTTCGGCCAGCAGTTCGGCGTTGCTGCCGTCGGGCAGGCTGCGCCAGTAGCTGGCCAGCGCATCGGGGGCGGCCTGGCCCTTGCGCGGGGCCAGCAGCGCGGCGAACTCGGTGCTGACCCGCTGCTGCTGCACGGCCAGGGCCGCACGCAGTTCATCCCAATCGCCATAGCCCAGGCCGAGGGCGATGCGCTGGCGATCCAGCGGGTCGCTGGGCAGCACGTGGGTCTGCGCGTCGCGCAGCATCTGCAGGCGGTTTTCCAGGCGGCGCAGGAACAGGTAGGCCTCGCGCAGCGCGGCACCATCGTCCGCTGCAATCTGGCCGGCGTTGACCAGCGCCTGCAGGGCCACCAGCAGGCGGCGCTCGCGCAGCACCGGCTCGCGCCCGGCGCGGATCAGCTGCAGGGCCTGGCAGAGGAATTCGATTTCGCGGATGCCGCCGGCGCCGCGCTTGATGTCTTCGTGCAGTTCGCGGCGGGCGACCTCGGCGGTGATCGCCGCCTTCATCTCGCGCAGGCCGTCGAGCGCGGTGAAATCCAGGTAGCGGCGGTAAACGAACGGGCGCAGGGTCTGCAGCCACGCTTCGCCGGCGGCAATATCACCGGCCACCGCGCGCGCCTTCAGCCAGGCATAGCGTTCCCAGTCGCGGCCCTCGCGCTGGAAGTACTGGTCCATCGCCGCGAACGACAGCGCGACACGGCCAGCGCTGCCGAACGGACGCAGGCGCAGGTCGACGCGGTGGCTGAAGCCATCGACGGTGGTGTCGTCCAGCAGCTTGGCCAGGCGCTGGCCAAGGCGGGCGAAGTATTCCTCGGCGGCCAGCGGGCGCGGGCCGTCGGATTCACCACCCTGCGGATAGGCGTAGACCAGATCGATATCGGAACTGAAGTTGAGCTCGCCACCGCCCAGCTTGCCCAGGCCGAACACCACCAGCTGCATGGGCTGGCCGTGGTCATCGCGGATGACCCCGTGGCGCTGGGCGAACTCCTGCTGCAGGGCCTCCAGCGCCAGGCGCAGGCAGTCCTCGGCCAGAGTGGTGGCGCCGGCCAGGGTCTGCGGCACGTCGTCCAGGCCGGCCAGATCGCGCCAGACCAGGCGGGTGGACATGGCCGCACGCCAGCGCCGCAGCTGTGCCGGCCAGTCGCTGGGCTGCTGCGGGTCGAGCACCGGCGCCGGCAGCGGCGGGCAGCCCGGCTGCGCCAGATGGGCCAGCAGCGCCGGCTGGCGCACGAGGGTATCCAGGGCGAAGTCGCTGGCCACCGCCAGGCGAGCCAGTGGCGGCTGCAGCTCGGCGGGGATGGGCCCGGGCAGGACGTGGGCCAGGCGCGCCAGGGCGCGGTCGACCAGGGGCTGCAGGGTGGCGGGCAGTTCAGCGGGGGCGAGGGTCATGGGTCGATTGTATCGACCCGGCCGGGGCGCAACGGACCCGGTAGTGCCGGCCGCTGGCCGGCAGGGGTGCGCAGGTTGCCGGTTGCGGGTTGCCGGCCAGCGGCCGGCACTACCGGTAGAGCATGCCCCGCATTCAGCTTTGGCTGAAGGCAATAAAAAAGCCCGCTTGCAGCGAACTGCCAGCGGGCTCTGCTCCCTCCCCCACGTCGGGATGCAGGGCCATCCTGCGGGCTGCGGAAGGACATTGCACGCTGCACTGCAAAACAGAACTGGTGGGTATGGTAGCCCGCAGCCCGGAAAAGCCATTCCACGAAGGTAGAACGCCCCGTACGGCGGGGGATGGCCGATAATCGGGATTCCCCCCTGAAACACGTGTCGTCATGTCTGTTGATCGCATCGCCAACGCGCGTCTCCGTGACCGCGTGGTCTCCGCCGAGGCCGCAGCCGCGCTGATCCAGCCCGGTGAAACCGTCGCCATGAGTGGCTTCACCGGTTCCGGCTACCCCAAGGCCGTTCCCGTGGAACTGGCCCGCCGCATCGAGACGGTGCACGCCCAGGGCCTGCCCTTCCAGATCAAGCTGATGACCGGCGCCTCCACCGCGCCGGAACTCGATGGTGCGCTGGCCAAGGCCGATGGCATCGCCATGCGCATGCCGTTCCAGAGCGACCCGGATGCGCGCAACCGCATCAACGAGGGCAAGCTGGATTACATTGACATCCACCTCAGCCACGTCGCCCAGCACGTCTGGTTCGGCTTCTACGGCGAGATCGATACCGCCGTGATCGAAGTGTCGGCCATCCGCGAAGATGGCTCGCTGGTGCCCTCCACTTCGGTGGGCAACAACAAGACCTGGCTGGACCTGGCCAAGAAGGTGATCGTCGAGGTCAACGAATGGCAGCCGGCCGGCGTCGACGGCATGCATGACATCTACTACGGCACCGCACTGCCGCCGCACCGCAAGCCGATTCCGCTGGTGAACGCCAACGACCGCATCGGCGATACCGCGCTGCGCTGCGACCCGGACAAGATCGTGGCGGTGGTGCGCACCAACGGCCCGGACCGCAACAGCCCCTTCAGCCCCATCGATGCGACCAGCGAGCAGATCGCCTCGCACCTGATCGAGTTCCTCAAGCACGAGGTGAAGAAGGGCCGCCTGCCGCCGAACCTGCTGCCGCTGCAGTCGGGCGTGGGCAACATTCCCAACGCGGTGCTGGCGGGCCTGGCCAAGAGCGGTTTCCGCGATCTGGCCGCGTTCACCGAAGTGATCCAGGACGGCATGCTCGACCTGCTGCGCGACGGCGTGCTGAGCTATGCCTCGTGCACCGGTTTCGCGCTGAGCCCGCAGGCCAACGAGACGTTCAAGGAGCACATCGATTTCTACCGCGAACGCATCATCATGCGCACGCAGGAAATCTCCAACCACCCGGAACTGGTGCGCCGCCTGGGCTGCATCGGCATGAACGGCATGATCGAAGTGGACATCTACGGCAACGTCAATTCGACGCACGTGATGGGCACGCGGATCATGAACGGCATCGGCGGTTCGGGTGACTTCGCCCGCAACGGTTTCCTGTCGGCCTTCCTCAGCCCGTCCACGGCGAAGAACGGCACGATTTCGGCGATTACGCCGATGGTGAGCCATGTCGACCACACCGAGCACGACGTGTCGGTGATCGTGACCGAACAGGGCCTGGCCGATCTGCGCGGGCTGACCCCGCGCAAGCGCGCGCAGGTGCTGATCGACAACTGCGCGCACCCGGATTTCCGCCCGCAGCTGCAGGACTACTTCGACCGCGCCAGCCGCGAAAGCTACGGCAAGCACACCCCGCACCTGCTGCCCGAAGCGCTGTCGTGGCACCAGCGTTGGCTGGATACCGGCACGATGAAGGGCTGATTGCCAGGGGTAGTGCCGGCCGCTGGCCGGCACCATCAACAGCCGGCCAGCGGCCGGCTCTACCCTCAAACGGCGCGCAGCGCCGCCAGCGATTCGGCTTGCAGCCGTTCGTAGATCTCGAACTCGTCGTTCACCGCCACGCCCATCGCCTGCTCGAACGCTTCGCGGTTGGCGTGCGCGGCATAGGCACGCTGCTCTTCGCCGCCCAGGTTGGACTGGAAGATGCCCGCGGCGCTGACCGGCAGGAAATCCTCGTAGACGATCGGGTCGGCCGTGGCCAGGCCGGCGGCCACCAGCACTTCGGCCGGCAGATCGGCCACGCGTTCCGGCGCGGCGCGGCCGGCCTCGGTCAGCTGGTAACGGTAATAGCCCAGCCCTTCCTGGCGCAGGGTGTCGTGGTCATCGGGGAAGCTGGCAAACACCGCCTGCAGGCGCTGGCCGTAGTCACCGCCGGTGCTGCCTTCGCCGCCGGCATCGCGGGCCTGCGACAACAGCTGGTCGTACAGCGCGCGGCCCTTCGGGGTCAGGGCCAGGCCACGCTGCTCGATCTCGCCGAAGCGCGCGGTATGTGTGCCGGCAGCGCCGCCTTCACCGCCCGGGAAATGCACGGCCTCTTCCAGCGCCTTGAAGCTGGTCTGCCGCAGCAGGATCGGGCAGGCGCGGCGCGGCGGGCCTTCGATGACCGCTTTGGCCACCATGCCGTGCTCGATCATCGCCGCCTGTGCGGCATCGATATCCAGCGTGCGCGGGGTGAGGTGGTTGATGTGCGGCCCACGGAAGCTGACCACGTCGGCCACCAGCCGATGTGCATCGTGCAGCGCGTGGTAGGTGGGCAGGTCGACCGTGGCATCGCCGTGCCAGCGGAAGGTTTCCAGTGCCTCGGCAACGAAGCGCTCGGCATCGGCCTGCGACAGGCCACCGTCACGCTCGGCCTGGTCGATCAGCGCCAGCGCGCCCTCGGTGAAGATGCGGCGGCGTTCGAGGATGCGCGCGGACTCGGCGCGCAGGGTTTCGTCCTCGATCAGCTCCAGCCGCAGCAGCGAGGTGAACACGCGGAACGGGTTCTGCGCCAGCGCCGCGCCGGTGAGCGGACGGAAGGCCGTGGAATGCACCGGCACGCCCGCCACCGACAGGTCGTAGTAGGCGACCGGGAACATGCCCATCACCGCGAACAGGCGGCGCAGCGTGGCCAGCTCCTGCGCGGTGCCGACGCGGATCGCGCCGTGGCGCTCTTCGTCCAGGCGTGCGCGCTCGTCGTTGCGCTGCAGCTGCGCGGCCAGCGCCGGGTCCTGGGCAAGCACCTGTGCGTTGATCCGCTCCACCAGTTCCACCAGCGTGCCGTACAGCGGCACTTCGGTGCGGTACATGCGGGACATGGCCTGGGCGAACAGGCGGCGGATCACATCAGGCGAAACGAAAGAGGCGCTCATCAGTCACTCGAATGCGGGAACGGGGAACGGCAAGGGCCGTATTGTCGCCGGTGTGCGCGATGGGGGCGATATGCAGAGCAGCATGACCTGGGACCGGTAGTGCCGGCCGCTGGCCGGCAACCGCAGGAGGTGCCGGCCAGCGGCCGGCACTACCGCTGCAGCTGGCGCTTCAGGGTGGCATCGAGGGTGATCGGCCGGTCCCAGTGCTCGTAGCTGGCCACGATGGCGTGGCGCACCGCGCGGACATGCAAATTGTCCGGCTTCACCGGCATCCGCGTGACCACCGCCTCCCAGCCCCCTTCCGGGTTCTGGCTGAAGGCACGCACGCTGTCGCGGCAGGTCTGGCCGCTGGCCTTGGCCCAGAAGCAGGCGAAGTAGATATCGCCGGCCTGCCAGCCGTGGGTGGTGAACAGCGCGCTGACATAACCGCGCGGCACGTTGGCGTAGCGCGATACCTCATCGAGGAAGGCATCGGGGTAACGCTCGGCGTAGTGGTTGATGTCCTGCAGCTGGGCATCCAGCCAACGGTCACCGGTTTCCACCGTGTAGGCCGCCGAACGTTCGGCGGTCTGCTGGGCCAGCACGGTGGCTGGCGCCAGCAACAGGAGCGACAGCAGCAGGGTCGGAAAGCGCTTCATGCCCCGATTCTGCCGCAGCCGCCGGGCCCTGTCAGGCCGCTGCAGCGGCCTTGGCCTCGATCGCGGCCAGCGCGGCCGGCCAATCCCAGGCGGTATCGGCGGTGACCATGCGCGGTTCGTCGTCGGCCACGCCATGCTGGGTTTCGTGCGCCCAGGTGACCGCGTACGGGGTGTGGATGCCCCAGCCGCCGAGGGTGACCACCGGCTCGATATCCGAGCGCAGCGAGTTGCCGACCATCACGAACTGCTGCATCGGCAGGTCGAATTCGGCCAGCACGCGGGCGTAGGTTTCCGGGTCCTTTTCCGAGACGATCTCGATGCGCGGGAACAGCTCGTGCAGCTTGGCCACCTTGATCTTGGCTTCCTGGTGGAACAGGTCGCCCTTGGTGATCAGCACCACCGGGTACTGCTCGGCGATGGCTGCCACCGATTCGCGCACGCCGTCGATCAGATCGACCGGGTGGCGCAGGGTGTCATGGCCGATGTCCAGCATGCGCTGGATGTCCTTGGCGTCGATGCGCTGGCCGGTGATGTCGATGGCCGCTTCGATCATCGACAGGACCATGCCCTTCACCCCATAGCCGAACACGGCCAGGTTGCGCTGCTGCACTTCCAGCAGGTGGCGGGCGGTCTGGGTGTCGTGCACATCGACGTAGCGCGACAGCAGGTCCAGGTAATCCTGCTCGGCCTTGCGGTAGTAGTCCTCGCTCTTCCACAGCGTGTCGTCACCGTCAAAACCGACCAGGCCGATGGCGCGCGAGCGCGCAGGCGTGGAGACGTTCATGCGACAAGGATACAGCGCTGGCGAAGGCAACAAAAACCCGGGCGGCCAACGCCGCCCGGGCCCCATGCACCGGTTGCCCCGAACGCAACCGGATCCGTTCAACCGGTTCTGGTCAGGCGGCGATCAGTTGCCACCGCCGGCACCGGCACCCGCCTGCTGGGCGGCCACGAAGGCCTTGTACTCGTCGGCGCTGAGTTCGCCGTCCTTGTTGGTGTCGGCCTGGTCGAACACCTGGGCCAGGCCCGCGTTCACCTGTGCCTCGGACTTGCTGATGGTGCCGTTGCCATCGGTATCGATGCTGGCCCAGGTCTGGCCGCCGCCACTGGCCTGTGCCTGCGCCGATGCAGCCGCACTGGAGGCTTGGTCAGCCGCCTGACCCGCCTGGGCTGCCGACTGCTGGGCCTGCGCCGCCTGATTCTGTGCCTGGGCTGCCTGCTGCTGGGCGCTCTGCGCCATGGCCGGGACGGCCAGCACACTACCGGCGGCAACGATCAGGGCGAGCAGGGGCTTGCGGTTGCGAATAGTCATCAGGTGGATCTCCTTTGGGTGGTGGAGCGCGGGGTGTTGTCTCCGCACGGCACCTACCCTGCCACCGCGTTTCTGAATCGATTTTGGGCTGCAACCGGCGTGAATACACCCCATTAACCACTCGCCCCGACGCATGCGTTAGCGCGGTGGTTAGGGCAGAGTGAGCGGTCCATAAGGCGAGCATTCAGCGCGGCCGGATTTAACCGGCACACAACGAAAAACCTGCGTCAATCGACGTTCTGCGCAGATGACCGCGAACTGAACAAGAGCCATCCCAATGCAACGCCGGAGAGCGCACCGGCGATTTCCAGCACCACGCGGCTGCCCAGTTCGTTGGGGTCGTGGATGGTGGAGAGGAAGATGCGCGCATACAGCGGTGATTCCAGCCGCACGATGCCCATGTAGAACAGCTTCCACATATCGATGCCGGCGGAGATGGCCACCGCGAACACGCAGGCCCAGCCGATGGCATGGCCCATGGACCAGCGGAACACGCGGCACAGGTGATGCCAGAGGAAGTACACCAGCAGCCCGACCAGCAGGGCGATGGCACCGGCTTCGAGCGAGCCGAGCAGGCCGAAGTGCAGCGGAAGGTTCATGCGGGTGGGCAGTTGGGAGGCGGTAGTGAGTGTAAGGGTATCGGCAGGGCTTGCAGCCCTGCACCTGCAGAAGCAACAGCAAGAGCCTGCATTCCGTGGGATGGCGGGGCACTGTGGGTTTGCGGGGACGCCGTAAACCCGTCCATGGGGGCTTGGTCGCGCCATCCATGGCGCTCACACCCCGCAAACCCACAGTGCCCCGCCTTCGACAGTTGGCCGGCGGCTGTTGGTGGGTGCCGACCTTGGTCGGCACATCTGTCAGACATCGAATGAATTCATCCGTGCCGACCAGCGGTCGGCACCCACCAGAGCAGAACGCCGTTCCGACAGGTTGCGAAAAACTGTCGAAGGCGGGGTGGGTCCGGTTGAGGGGGTGTGAGCGCCATGGATGGCGCGACCAAGCCCCCATGGATGGGTTTACGGCGTCCCCCTCAACCGGACCCACCCCGCCATCCCACAGGAAGCCAGCTCTTGAAGTTGACGTTGCCCTGGCTTGAAGCAGGTGCAGGGCTGCAAGCCCTGCAAAAAACCCCATCACCTCACGGGAAAATCGTACGCGGTGCCGGCATCTGGTTCCGGCTGCAGCGTGTAGTGCCACCACTCCTGCGGGTAGTTGGCAAACCCGCGCCGCGCCATCGCCTGCAGCAACCGCTGCCGGTTCCCGCGCTGCGCCGCCGTCAGCCCCGCCGCGTCGGTATGCGCGCGCACGCCGAAGAAATCGAAATCCGTGCCCATGTCCATCACCACGCACGCGCCGGCCCGGCAATCCAGCAGCCCCAGGTCCACCGTCGCGCCCCGGCTGTGGCCCGAGCGCTCGGCGATGTAGCCATCGGCCAGCAGCCGCGGCTTGTCCAGCCCCGGATACTGCAGCGCCTTGCGCGACTGCTCGTGCGGATCGTTCACCCAGGCCATGAAGGCCTGCACCGAACGCACCGGGCGATAGCAGTCGTAGATACGCAGCGCGTAACCCTCCCCACGAAGATCACGCTCCACCGCAGCCAATGCCTTTGCCACCGGGGCCAGCAGGTAACACGACGGCGCCTCGTAACCCGGCACGCGCGCGCCGGTGAAGTTGTTGCGGCCGGCGTAACGGATGTCCATCTCGATCTGCGGGGCCAGCGTGCGGATCTCCAGGAGGCCGGCGCTGGCCGCATCGGTGGCTGGCGAGATGCGTGGTGGCTCAGCGGCGTGCGTGCTGCCCGCCAGGGCAATCGCCAATCCGAGTGAAATGCAGGTCCTGGAAGTCATAACTGAAGTCGATGTCCGGATCGATGGCGCGCAGCTGCAGCGTGGGCGGGTCACCGTCACCGGGCTGCAGCCATGCCTGCGCGGATGCCTCCAGCGTATCCCAGTGCAACCGCCACCGGCGCCCCTGCTGCATCACGGTCGCAGCCAGTTTCGGCGAGCGCAGCACCTCGAACCGCAGCGTGCCCGCGACCGGGCACAGCGTGGCCTCGCCCAGCCAGGGATCACGGTAGCGCCCCTGCTGCGCCTTCAGCGCGCCGGTACCGGCGGGCGCGATCGGATCGAGATACTCATCAACGTGGCCGATCACATCCGTCCGGCTCCGCTCATCGGCCAACGCCTGCAGATAGCCCAGCGCAGTCTGGCCCTCCGCAGGGGCGGTGAAGCGCTTCAGCACCGACTGCATCAGCACCGTGCGTGCATCCTCGCCCTCGCCGTTCATCAGCATCACCACGCCCACCCTGCGGTCCGGCAGCAGGGCCAGCGAGGAATACATGCCCGACAGCGTGCCGGTGTGCGCCACCTTCCACTGCCCGTCCATGTCCGAGACACGCCAGCCGTAGCCGTAACCCATGAAGTGCGCGTTGTCCCAGCGACGCTGGCGCTCGCCCAGCGGCATCGGCATGTGCAGGGTCCACAGCGTGCGCCGCTGGTCGCTGCCCAGCCAGCCGGGCACCAGCGCGGGGTCCAGCAGCACCTGCATCCAGCGCGTCATGTCGCGCAGCGAGCAACGGATGCCACCGGCGGCCATCGACGTCAGGTCGGGGCTGATCGCTGCGTCAGCGTTGATCACCACGTTGCGGCCCTTGCGCCAGGCATGTGGCTGGGCGACGTTGCCCACGCGCTTCACCGACCACGCGCCCACCTGGCAGCGGTCCATGCCGAGCGGTTCGAATACCTGCTCGCGCAGCAACTGGTCATAGGGTCTGCCGCCGGCGGCGGCCGCCACTTCACCGGCCACCACGTACATCAGGTTGTCGTAGGCGTAGCCGCTGCGGAAGCTGCTGACCGGCTTCAGGTGGGCCAGGCCGGCGATGATGTCCGCGCGGGTATAGGCGTTGGGCTCCGGCCACAGCATCAGGTCGCCGGCGCCCAGGCCGAGGCCACTGTTGTGGATGAGCAGGTCACGCACCTGCATGTGCTCGCCCACCCACGGGTCATGCATGGTGAAGCCGGGCAGGTGCTTGCGCACCGGGTCATCCCAGCGCAGCCGGCCCTGCTCCACCAGGCGCGCCAGCAGCGCGGCGGTCATCGCCTTGCTGTTGGACGCGATCTTGAACAGGGTGTCCTCGTCGATGCGGCCGCCATCACCGCGCGCGCCTTCGGCGTGCTGGTAAACCACCCTTCCGTGCTCGACCACGGCCATGGCCAGCCCGGGCAGATGCTCGTGCTGGACCACGGCGGCGACATCGGCATCGATGGCGGCGGTGGCCGCCGGTTCCGCCGCCACGGCAGGCATGGCAGCCAGCGCCAGGAAACCCGACGCCACCCGCGCGGCATGCCTCAGAAGTTCCACGTCACCACCAGCTGCGTGTAGCGCGGCGCCTGCCAGCGGGTGCCCGTGGCGAAGGTGGCTTCGCGGTACTGGCCCGGCTGTGCTTCGTAGCGCTGGTGCACGTTGATGGTCTTCTGGTTGTTGGTCAGGTTGTACACCGACAGGCGGGCGCTGAGATCGATGCCCTCCACCGGCAGGCGCCAGGTCACGTTGGCCCCCATCGTCCAGGTCCACGGCAGGCGACCGAACGCGCCGCGCGGGCTGTACTCGAACTGGCGCTGGTCGTACGGCCCGGAGCAGTTGGCCACGCACAGCCAGCCGGTGCCGCCACCACTGCCTTCGCTGGAGGTGCTGCCGCCGGCGATGGTGTCATTCGGCCACATCACGCCATAGGCGGTGATCGGGCCGCCGGACTGCACCTGCAGCGTGGTGCCGAACGACCACTGCTTGTTCAGCGCATAGGCCGCGCGCAGCTTGATCTGGTGGCGGAAGTCGTTGAACAGCACGCCGTAGCGTTCGTTGGTGGCCGGGTGGTCCCAGTACTGCACCATGCCGGTGTCGCCGTAGTTGGTATCGGAGTTCACCGGGCCTTCGAAGTTGCCATCGCTGCGCGACCACAGGTAGGAGGCGTTGAGCATCCACCTCTCGTCCCAGGCGCGATCAATCTGGAATTCCAGGGCCTTGTAGGTGCGCTTGGGCTTGGAATAGCCGATGACCTCGCCGCTGCCGCCCTTGCGGTAGCCGCTGTTGGCGGTGTCGATGGTGATCCAGCCTTCGGTGGCGCAGCCGATGCTCTGGTCGCCCCACAAGGTCAGGCTCTCGCCGGGGTTGCCGATCGGCCACAGCGTGCTCGGCGTCGGGCCGCACGGGGTGTAGTTGATGCGGATGTCATCCAGCGCGCGGGTCATGCGCCGGTAGGTGGCGTTGACGCCCCACGACCAGGCCGCGTTGATCATGCTCTGGAAACCAAGGATGTACTCGTCCTGGTAGACCGCCTTCAGGTCGCGGTCCACGCTCTGCCGCAGGTCGGCGCCACCGGTGTTCATGCGGGTGTCGGTCGGCCCGATCTGCGCGCCGATGATCGGCGCCATGTACGCCGAACCGGTCGGCGAGGTCTTCTGCTCCCAGCCTTCCAGCACGTAGTAGCTGTATTCGTCGGTAAGGCCACCAGCGAAGTTGACGTTGATGTTGTTGGTGACCGGCAGGTAGTAGCGGCCCGCGTTGCCGAACAGCTTGGTGCTGCCATCGCCGCGCATGTCCCACGAGAAGCCCAGGCGCGGGGCGAACAGGTCGTCCATCTTGATGAACGCCTTGCCCTCGGCCGTGCGGTTCTCGAAGCGGTCCCAGCGGATGCCGAGGTTGAGCATCAGATTCGGGGTGATGTTCCAGATGTCTTCCAGGTAGAAGGCGTTGGCCTCGGTCTCAAACTTGCCGCCCGACTGGCGGTTGCGCGCGCGCAGCATCTCGGTGACGCCGGCCGGCACAAAGGCGTTGGCGCCGTCCCACACTTCATCGCCGGGCCGCGCCACGTAGGCGGTGTAGCTCAGCGCGCCCGGCCCGGGGTAGCGGGTCGACTGGTCGGTGGTCATCAGCTCGCGGTCGAGGCCGAAGCGCAGCAGGTGGTCGCCCAGCTGCCATTCGAAATCCAGGCGTGCCACATCGCGGGTGTCATCGCGCTCGGCCACGGCCGTGCCGGTGGGATGGCAGCCGGGACGCAGGCCCTGCAGCTTGCCCAGGCGCGGGCCGTAGGTGCTGTCGGTGAACACCGGGCTGCAGGCCTGGTCCAGCGATGAATTGGTGAAGGCGCGCTGGTTGTTCTGGCCGACCATGGCGCGGGCGGTGAAGTTCTGCCCGAAGTGGCCGGTATAGGTGGCCGACCAGTTGCGGCCGCCGGTTTCGGTGATGGAATCACCGCCCCAGGCACCGATGCGGTCGTCATCCCAGTCGTAGCCGTAGGACGCGTTGGTGACATCGCCCTCATCGGAGAACGCCAGCAGCGCCAGGCTGTGGTTGTCGTTGATGTTCCAGTCCAGCTTGGTACCCCAGAAGCCGTTGCCGGATTTGTTCTTGAACCAGGTGCTGCCATCGGACGAGGTGTTGTGGCCGCGGTCGTCGCGATCCTCGTACATGGCAAACAGGAACAGCCTGTCCTTGATAATCGGGCCCGAGCCCCAGACGTTGGTCTTCAGGAACGAGTTGTTGTCACGGCTGCCATAGGAATGGGCGGTGCCGTCGCGATGGAAGTGGTCGCGTCCACTGGAGCGCCCGGCGCTGGGCTCGACGGTCACTTCCACGCCGCCCTCGAATTCGTTGCTGCCCGAGCGCGTCACCGCGTTGATGACGCCGCCGGTGGAGCGGCCGAATTCCACCGAGTAGCCACCGGTCTTGACCTGGAATTCGTTGAAGAAAGCGAACGGCGCGGTGCTGAAGCCACGCCGCGTGTACATGTCGGTGACGTTGAGGCCGTTGATGAACACCGCGTTCTCGGCCACCGATGAACCGGCAAAGGACAGGCCGCCGAACGAGGAGTTGCCGCCGACCACGCCCGGCGCCATCAGCGCCACCGCAGACAGATCCTGCGCCACCGGCAGCCGCGAGATTTCCTGGCGGTTGATGTTGAACGAGGTTTCGGTGGAATAGACATCCACGCGGTTGACCACGCGCGTGCCGGTCACCTGCAGGGCATCAAGGTTGGTGACGCCGCCAGCGCTGGCCAGGTTGACCGTGGTGGTGCCGCCCACCGCCACGCTGACGGCCACCTGGTCACCCAGGTTCTGGCCCTCGCGGCTGAGCTGCAGCTGGTAGTCGCCTACCGGCAGCTGGCCAAGGCGGTAGCTGCCATCGGCGCCGACGGTGACGGTGCGGGTCAGCCCGGTGCTGCTGCTGACCACGGTGACCTGGTCACCGGCCGTGGCCCGGCCGGCCACGGCGCCGCTCACGTTCTGCGCCATCGCCATGCCGGGCAGCATGATGCCCAGACACGCTCCGAGGGCGACGCACAACGCCGCCCGCTTGATGCTGTAAGCCTTCATCCCCTGCTCTCTCCTGCAAGAATTGAATGGTGTGGTGGTGGAGGTATCGCGCTAGCGTTGCCCGGACGGCACTACCCGCCACTGGAGGTCATAGCCCCATTGGTCGAAGTACAGGTTGCCGCCCGCCCACTCGGCCTCGCCGCGCTGCGAGTCGACCGTTTCCGAGCGGTAATGCTGTTTGGCCGGCACGAACGGCTGGCCGAAATCATCGTTGAAGGCGATGCGGTAGCCATCGAGGCCACCCAGGTAGAAGTCGCGCAGCGCGGGCGTTTCGCTGGCCAGCGCGCCGGTGGTCACGTCCATCGGCAGCCATCCATACGGCGCCAGGTAGACCGCCCCCCAATCGTGCAGGTTGTTGTAGCCGCTGCCGTCGTCGGAGAACACCATGCCCGACTGCCAGCGTGCGGGAATGCCGTTCATGCGCAGCAGCGCGATCAGCAGCAGGGTCTGTTGGCCGCAGTCGGCATGGCCGGCGCGCAGGGCGTAATCGCTGAGGTTGCTGAGAGTGGAGTATTCGCGGGCGCCCGCCCACGGGATGCGGTCGACCGCGGCGTACAGCCTGCGCACCACTTCATACGGGCGCGTCTCGCCCTGCAGCACCTGCTCGGAAAACAGTTTGAGTGCCGGGGTGAAGCGCACATGCGGCAACTGCTCGGCCAGGAACGGCTGCAGCGCTGGATCGGCCGGCGTGGGCTGCACCTTGGCTGGATCGATCGAGGTATGCCGCGCATAGAGGGTGACCGCGTAGCGCACTTCGAAGTGCGTTGGCTGCCCCGCCACCGCCCGGGCTTCCATATAGGCGGTGCGCTGCAGGGTGCTGGCCGGGGCCACGCGCGCCTTGCCCGGCGTGCTGCCCAGCCATTGCACGCGCTCCTGCTGGCCTGGAATTTCGCGCGGGTACGGAATCCACGCGCGGATGGTTTCACCGGCCGGCACGGCATCGGCCTTCACCGTGAGCGACTGGGTAAAGGCAATGCGCTGCGGCAGCACCGAGGCCTGGTCCTGCTGCGCGGCGGCCGCAACCACGCGCGCGTGGTGCGCGTTGAGCACTTCGTTCGGGCCCGGCGCCGGCATCGGCGCATCGGCGCGACGGCGGGCGCGCGCTTCATCGCTGAGCAGGAACAGGTTGGACGGCGCACGCTTGAAGTACCAGCGGGTGCCGTCGATATCCAGATGCTCGATCAGGCCGAGCTGATCCCAGCGCGCGAACTCGGCATCGGTCAGGTCGGGAATCCAGCGGCGTACGGCGGTTTTCGCTGCGGCTTCGTCCAGGCTGAAGTCCAGGCGGATGCGGCGCATGCGTTCGCGCTGGTAGGCCGCCGTGGCGGGCAGGTCGCCACGCGCCAGCAGATCTTCGGCCTGCCCGAAACGGCCGCTGTCGACCAGGTCGACCAGCCGCGTTTCGCCCGCTGCCTGTCTCCCGGCCTCCTGTGCGCCCGCCACCCACGGCCACAGCAGCAGCGCGGCACACAGGCCGGCGGCGGCAGGCAGACGCGGTTTGCGAACGGCGGGATCCACAGCGACACTTCCCCAGCGCGGGTGGTAACGGCTGTGTAACACGGGCCGGATAAGGGGTCAATTATTTATTCTTGCTTTCGTGGATGAAAGGAATAAATATTCCAAAGCAGTCCGCCAACAACCGGAGCCCGTGCGGAATGGAACAGACTCACCTGCGTTGCCCCCAGTGCAGCGCGACGTTCGTACCGGATGCCGCAGGCCTTGCGCTGCTGCAGCAGTCCCGCGCCAAAGGCATGCGCCTGGTGATGATCGAATGCACCCGCTGCGGCAGCTATGGCGATTTCGATCCGCAGACCGGTGAGCGCCCGCCGGCCAGTACAGCCGACGCGACACCGCCCATCCCCTGCCCGGAACCCGGCTGCGACGGCCTGGTCAGTCATGTTGAAACCCTGCGCCCGCCGATCTGGGGCTGCGGCCACTGCGGCACGGTCTGGGCCGACCGCGCTGCACTGGATGCGCAGATCGCCCAGCAGGCACCGGCCACGCCGTAGAGGCCGGCGCGGGACGCCCGCCACATGTTCCAATGGATTCGATAGGGAGCGTTGCGCATGAATCGATCGATCGCTGCACCCCGGCACTGGCCGCGCCGCTTCACCCTGGCCCTGTGCCTGCTGGCCGCACCGGCCTTTGCGCAGGCACCCCGCGCACCGGATCCCGGCGCGCCGCTGCCGTATGTGATCGGCCTGCACGAGGCCTACCTGACCCCGCAGTACTGGGCCGCGCGGCTGGACAACGCCGATACCCCGATCCTCGACCGCACGCAGATCAACGCGCAGAACGCGCGCATGCGCAGCCAGGACGCGCACATCCAGGACATCGCCGGCCTGCCCGCGCAGCTGACCGCCGCGCAGGTGCGCGCCAGCATCAGCGCGCTGTCGGCCTGGCCGACACGGGCCCTGTACGACGACCAGGGCCAGCCCATCGCGGCAGCGCTGCGCGCGTCGATCGAGGCCAACCTTGGCGTGGCGGCCATCGCCGCACAGGTAGCGCCGCAGTACGGCCTGGTGGTGAAGCGCGCGGCATTGCGCACCTTCCCGACCCGCCAGCGCGTCTTCAGTACCGCGGGGGATACCGATATCGACCGCTTCCAGGAATCGGCACTGTTCCCCGGTGACAAGGTGGCGGTGGTCCACCGCAGCGCCGATGGCCGCTGGCTGTTCGTGCACAGCGAACGCTACAGCGCGTGGATCGAAGCCGAGTCGGTCGCCACCGGCGAGAAAGCCAGCGTGCTCGGCTACGGCGCGCAGGGCCCCTACCGCATCGTGACCGGCGCAGTGGCGCATACCGCGTTCACCCCGGAGGAGCCGCGCGTGTCGCGCCTGCAGCTGGACATGGGCGTGCGCCTGCCGGTGCTGGCCGACTGGCCCGCCGCCACCCCGGTCAACGGCCAGCAGGCACATGCCGCCTGGGTGGTGCAGCTGCCGGTACGCGAGGCCGATGGCCAGCTGAAGCTGGTGCCCGCGCTGCTGCCACGTTCGCAGGACACTGCCGGCGAGTACCTGGCGCTGACCCCGCGCCTGCTGCTGCAGCAGGCCTTCAAGTTCCTCGGCGAACGCTACGGCTGGGGCCACGACTACGACACCCGCGACTGCAGCGGGTTCGTGTCCGAGATCTACCGCAGCTTCGGCGTGCTGCTGCCGCGCAATACCAGTGCCCAGGCCGTCAGCCCGGCGCTGGACCGCCTGCCGTTCACCGAAAAGGCCGGCAAGGCCGCGCGCGACCGCGCCGTGAGCGCGCTGCAGGTGGGCGACCTGGTCTACATCCCCGGCCACGTGATGATGGCCATCGGCCACGTCGACGGCCGCACCTGGGTCATCCACGATACGGCGGGCGGCAGCTGGATCGCTGCCGACGGCACGCGCGTGCAGGCCCACCTCAATGGTGTCTCGGTCACTCCGCTGGAGCCGATGATGGCCAGCGACACTGTCCGCTACATCGACCGCATCACCAACATCCAGCGCCTGCGGGCGAAGACTGCCGAATGAAGATCACCGCCATCGAACTGGGCATGCTGCGCGTGCCGCTGAAGACACCGTTCAAGACCGCCCTGCGCACGGTGGAAACCGTGGAAGACGTGGTGGTGCTGATCCGCACCGACACCGGCAACACCGGCTACGGCGAAGCGCCGGCCACCGCGGTCATCACCGGTGATACGCACGGCTCGATCATCGAGGCGATCCGCCACTTCATCGCCCCGCGCCTGGTCGGCCAGGAGGTGGTGAACCTCAACCAGCTGTGCACGCTGGTGCAGACCGCCATGGAGCGCAACACCAGCGCCAAGGCGGCGGTGGAAATCGCCCTGTACGACCTGTGGGCGCAGCTGCATGGCGCACCGCTGTACCAGATGCTGGGCGGTGGCGATCCGGTCATCACCACCGACATCACCATCAGCGTGGACTACATCGACAAGATGGTGGCCGATTCGCTGTCGGCCATCGAGCGTGGCTTCGAGTCGCTGAAGATCAAGGTGGGCAAGGACATCGGCCTGGACATCGAGCGGGTCAAGGCCATCCATGCCGCCGTGCAGGGCCGTGCGCTGCTGCGCCTGGACGCCAACCAGGGCTGGACCGCCAAGCAGGCCGTGCATGCCATGCGCACGCTGGAGGAAGCCGGCGTGGTGCTGGAACTGCTGGAGCAGCCGGTGAAGGCCGCCGACATCAGCGGCCTGAAGTACGTGACCGACCGGGTCAACACGCCGGTGATGGCCGACGAAAGCGTGTTCAGCCCGAGCCAGGTGATGGACCTGATCCAGCAGCGCGCGGCCGACATCATCAACATCAAGCTGATGAAGACCGGCGGGCTGTCCAACGCGATCCGCATTGCCGACATCGCCGGCATCTACGGCGTGCCGTGCATGATCGGCTGCATGATCGAATCGAGCATCAGCGTGGCGGCCGCGGTACACCTGGCGGTGGCCAAGAGTGATGTGATCACCAAGGTCGACCTCGATGGCCCCTCGCTGGGCCAGTTCGACCCGGTCAGCGGCGGTGTACATTTCAACGAATCGGAGATCAGCATCAGCGACGTACCCGGACTGGGCATCACCGAAGTGCGTGGGCTGGAGATGCTGGGTTGATTTCTGCCTTTCGGCTGACGTTGCGTGCCACTGACGGTGGGTCGCGCGTTACTTTTCTTTTCGCGAAAAGAAAAGTAACCAAAAGAAACGCTCCGCCATCCGCGAGCCGACGTGCTGCGCACGCCGGTACCCTGCGCTCCTCGGTCCGTCGAGGGACGGCGCGGAACTCGCTGCGCTCAGACACCCGCGCCTCTTCGCCCTCGCCGGACCTGCGGTGCTCGGCTCGCTACAAGGCGGACTCAACGTCCAATGCAACAGCTGCACCCGGTAGATCCACGCCATGCGTGGATGCACCTGCTTCTGCTCCACCCCGTAACCCCTTCGCGGCTGGTACGCGCGCGACCCACCGCATAATCCGCTCTACGCGGCCAACCGCAACGCAATTGCAGACCCCCGGACGTCCCGCATGCCGCCCCTGCTGAAAATCCGAACCGAGCGCGGGCAGATGTCGGCCATCGAACGCCGCATCGCCGATTTCATCCTCGACAACGCCCATCTGCTGCGCGACTACTCCTCGCAGCAGCTGGCCAGCGCGCTGGGCATCAGCCAGTCCAGCGTGGTCAAGTTCAGCCAGAAGCTGGGCTTCAAGGGCTACCCGGACCTGAAGTATTCCATCGGCCAGGACGTGGCCCGCGCCGGCGCCGACCCGCAGCAGGCCCCCAGCGAACCGGACAACGGCGATCACTACCTGCGCCTGGGCGATGCCCTGCGCCGCAGCAAGGCCCAGGCCGAGGAGGAAACCCGCCAGGCCAACCCGCGCGAGGAGATCGAGCGCATCGTGCAGCTGCTGGACGGCGCGCCGAAGCTGTTCGTGTACGGGCTGGGCGATGACGGCCTGTTCGCGCGCGAGTTCGCCATGCGGCTGTCGCTGCTCGGCCTGCTGGTGGTACCGCACACCGATCCGGTCCTGCTGCTGGCCAACCTGTCGGCCGCGCGCCCCCGCGATGCCCTGCTGGTGTTCTCCGAGTACGGCAACCTGCCGCAGCTCTCGCAGCTGTCGCGGCAGTTCCAGAACATGGGCGGCAAGGTCGTGTCGATCACCCGCCACACCGCCAACCCGCTGCGCGCGCACGCCGATGCATCGCTGGTGGTGTGTGCCTACGACCGCACGCCGCAGGTGGCGCAGCTGCTGTACCGTAGCGCCATGCATGCCCTGCTCGACTTCCTGTTCGTGCTGCTCTGCCACGCCAATCCAGATCGCCAGCGGCAACTGGCGGTGAACCTGGAACGCATTGACCACCTGCTCGATTCCTGACCGGAGCGCCTGCTGATGAAGCCGCTGTCCCGCCTTGTCACCGCTGCGCTGCTGCTGGCCGCGTCGCTGTCCCTCCATGCTGCGCCGCTGGATGGCGCGCGGCAGTTGATCGTGGTCACCAGCGAGGGCTGGGACAGCACCCAGGGCCAGCTGCAGGCGTTCGTGCGCGACGGCAAGGGCTGGCGCGCACAGGGCACGGCCTTCCCGGTGGCGCTGGGCCGCAGCGGCAGCGCCTGGGGCCTGGGCCTGCACCCGGCGCAGGGCGATGGCCCGCAGAAGCAGGAAGGTGATGGCCGCAGCCCGGCCGGGGTGTTCGCCCTGGGCAGCGCGTTCGGCTATGCCGGCACACGCCCGCACACCGCAATGCCCTACCAGCCGATGCTCGACAGCAGCTACTGCATGGACGTGCCGGCCTCGCCGTTCTACAACCGCATCGTCGATGCGGCCAAGGTCGGCCGCGCGGCCGTGCAGGGGTCCACCGAACCGATGCGGCTGGACCTGCACGACAAGGGCGACGTGCGCTACCAGGAAGGCTTCGTGATCGCGCACAACCCGCAGAACCAACCCGGCAAGGGCAGCTGCATCTTCGCCCACCTGTGGCGCCAGCCCGGTGAGGCCACCGCTGGCTGCACGGCCATGCCGCAGGCACGCATGCAGGCGCTGCTGGACTGGCTGCGGCCGCAGGACACGCCGCGCTTCGTGCTGTTGCCGCGCGCCGAGTACACGCGCCTGCAGGCGCAGTGGCAGCTGCCCGCGCTCGCCGGAGCCAACCAGTGAGCGCGCAGGACGAACCGCAGCTGCAACGTGCGGTCAGCCGCTGGCAGATCGTCGGCCTGTCCATCAACGATGTGGTCGGCAGCGGCATCTACCTGCTGCCCGCCGCCACCGTCGCCCTGCTCGGCCCCTTCAGCCTGTGGGGCGTGGTCGCCGCCGGCATCGTCGTGGCCCTGCTGGTGCTGTGCTACGCGCAGGCCGCCAGCTACTTCGATGAACCGGGCGGCAGCTACCTGTACGCGCGCGAAGCGTTCGGCCGCTTCGCCGGTTTCGAGATCGGCTGGATGATCTGGCTGACCCGCATCAGTTCGGCCGCGGCGCTCAGCAATGCACTGGCCGATGCGGTCGCGCGGTTCTGGCCGTGGGCCAGTGCCGGCATGGGTCGCATCGCGGTGATCGTGGTCTCGCTGGGCTTCCTCACCGGGGTCAACATCATCGGCGTGCGCTCGGCGGCGCGCACCGGCATCGTGCTGGTCATCGGCAAGATGCTGCCGCTGCTGCTGTTCGTGGCCATCGGCGCGTTCTACATCGACCCGAAGCTGGCGTTCTCCGGCCAGCGCCCGGACCCGCACGACCTGCAGCGCATGGGCGAAGCCGCGCTGCTGCTGCTGTACGCCTACGCCGGTTTCGAGAACATCCCGGCCGCCGCCGGTGAATACCGCAACCCGCGCCGCGACATCCCGTTCGCCCTGATCACCATGATCGTCACCGTCACGGTCATCTACGGCGCGGTGCAGCTGGTGGCGCAGGGCACGCTGGCCGGCCTGGCCAGTTCGGCCACGCCCCTGGCCGATGCCGCCGCCGGTTTCGGTGGCGAGGCGCTGGCGCTGATCCTCACTGTCGGCGCGACCATCTCCATCCTCGGCACCAACAGCAACACGATGATGATGGGCCCGCGCTTCCTGTTCGCCCTCGCCCGCGATGGCTACGGCCCGAAGGTGCTGGCGCAGGTGCATCCGCGCTTCCGCACGCCGGCCGCGGCAATCTTCTGCCAGGGGCTGATCGCGCTGGGCCTGGCCCTGACCGGCTCGTTCGTGCAGCTGGCCCTGCTGTCGATGACCACGCGCCTGTTTGCCTACATCGGTACGGCGGCGGCGGTGCTGGTGCTGGCCAAGCGCTATGCCGACCGGCCCGGCGCGTTGAAGCTGCCCGGCGGTCCGCTCATTCCGGTGCTGGCACTGCTGCTGTGCGTGGCGCTGTTCGCCAGTGCCAGCTGGCAGAACATCGCCGCCGCGCTGGTCGCCTTCGCCATTGGTGCGGTGATCTACCTGCTGCCGCGCAAGGCCGACGCGACCTGATCTTCACGCAACCGGCCCGGGCGGTTAACCGCCGCACGGGCACCATCAGGCTTCGTCCACCACGGAGCCCGACCGATGAGCCCCGATTACCAGATTCCCGGCCGCGTGCCGGATGACAGCACCCCGCGCGAAACCATTTCCGACTACTGGCGCGACCGCTACAGCGCCGAGCCCTATTACGACGCCAGCCTGCTGTTCGATGACTACGAGCCCGCCTACCAGGTCGGCCATGCGGCGCGCTTCCACGAGACCCGCGCCGACCAGGTAATCCGCGCCTACGAAGAAGTGGAGCGTGAGCTGGAATCGCGCTGGGCCAGCGATCGTGGCCGCAGCCGCCTGGAGTGGGAACAGGCCCGCGCGGCAGTACGCCGTGGCTGGGATGAGGCGAACACGGTGGACCCGCGCCTGGGGCGCCTGGGCTGACACGCCGCGCCACTGTAGAGCCGAGCATGGGCTCGGCTCTACAAGGGTGCGTCAATCGCGTTCCGGCAGCGGCGGCATGGCCGGCTTGCGTGCTGGTTCACCGCCATTGGCGGCAATCAGGTCGCGGGTGTTCTTCTGCACCGCCACCGCACCAAACAGCGACAGCGCGAAGGCCATGCCATAGAAGCCCTTCTCGCTCAGCGCCAGCGTCGCGTTCCACAGGCCGACCAGCAGCAACAGCAGCGAGGCCAGCAGGGCGAACCAGCACAGCGCGTAGTAGAGGCCACTGACCGGAATGTCTTCCACCCGGTCGCGCACGCTCTTCTGCAGCGACACCGCCGCGAACAGGCCGAACAGCAGTAGGGTCAGGTAGTAGCCCTTCTCGTTCAGGGCCATCTCGGCATTGAACAGGCCGATCAGGTAGGCCACCGCGCCCAGCAGCAGGGCCACCCAGGAGGCGGCGATGAACGCGGGCGAAGGCTTGGAGACGACGGTCGGATGCATTGCGGTTCCTTGGCGGGCAACGGGCACGCTTTGCCCGGATGGCCCACCGTAGTCGATCAGCCGCGCGCCGCACAGGGGGGCAGCAGGACCTTTGGACCACGCCCCGTACAACCGCAGTGGTGTACAACGGGGCTTGGCCATCCGCATCCCCACCCTGGAGATACCCATGACCCCTCTTTCACACCGTGCGCCCCTGCTGCTCGCCATGGGCCTGCTGCCCATCCTCGCCACCACCGCCTGCAGTGCCGCCGGTCCAGACACCACCTCCGCTGCGCAGGCCACGCCTGCAGCGGCCAGTGCCGACCAGCGCCCGTTCACCGCCGCCGAGGTCAGCCGCTTCGACCAGCCGTGGGCGATGACCTTCCTGCCCGATGGCAGCCTGCTGGTCACCGAAAAGCGCGGCAAGCTGCAGCACCTGGACCTGGCCAGCGGCCAGAAGCATGAGATCACCGGCGTGCCGAAGGTTGCCTACGGCGGCCAGGGCGGTTTCGGCGATGTCATCCTGCACCCCGATTTCGCCCGCAACAACGTGGTGTATGTCAGCTACGCCGAAGAAGGCACGCTCGATACCCGTGGCGCCGCCGTGGCGCGTGCCACCCTGGCGCTGAACGCCGATGGCGGCGGTGCGCTGAAGGATCTGAAGGTGATCTGGCGGCAGACGCCCAAGGTCAGCGGCCAGGGCCATTACGGCCACCGCCTCGCCTTCGGCCCGGACGGCAAGCTGTGGATCAGCTCCAGCGAGCGGCAGAAGTTCGATCCGGCCCAGGACATGAGCGGCAACCTCGGCAAGATCATCCGCCTCAATGACGATGGCAGCGTGCCGGCGGACAATCCGTTCGCCTCGCAGGGCGGCGTCGCCGCCCAGGTCTGGTCGCTGGGCCACCGCAACGTGCTGGGTATCGCCTTCGACGCCAACGGCAAGCTGTGGGCGCAGGAAATGGGCCCGGCCGGCGGCGACGAACTGAACCTGATCCAGCGCGGTGCCAACTATGGCTACCCGATCGTCTCCAACGGCGACCACTACGATGGCCGCCCGATTCCCGACCACGACACCCGCCCGGAATTCGCCGCACCGAAGGTCACCTGGAACCCGGTGATCTCGCCGGCCGGCCTGATGTTCTACAGCGGCACCCTGTTCCCGCAGTGGAAGGGCAGCGCCTTCATCGGCGGCCTGTCGTCCACCTCGCTGGTGCGGGTGGCCTTCGATGGCGAGAACGCGCGCGAAGCCGAGCGCTTCAACATGGGCGAGCGCATCCGCGAAGTGGAACAGGGCCCCGATGGCGCGCTGTGGCTGCTGGAAGACGGCAGCAAGGCCCGCCTGCTGAAGCTCACCCCGAAGGCCTGACGCCGGTGGTGCCGGCCGCTGGCCGGCACTGCGTTGATGAAACGGCCCCGCATCATGCGGGGCCGTTCGCGTTTACTGGATGGTGCCGACCTTCACCTCGGTGCGGGCACAGGCCTTGTCCAGGCACTCGCCGGTCAGCCACACCTGGCCATCGCCGATCATCACGCCCTGCTGGTTGACGAAGACCTTGCTGAACTCCTGCCCGGACATCGCCTTGACCACCGCCGGGGTGATGATCTTTTCGTAGTTGCGCTGGAACTCGCCCGGGCCGGTGATCTTCCTGCCACCGGCGATGTTCAGCGGAAAGCGCACTTCCTCCACCACGGCAGCACGGTCACCGCCGACCACGGCGGTCTTGAATGCGTTGAACACCTTCTCGTACTGCGCGGCATCGCCCAGCACGCTGTCGATGCGCGCGCGCGCATCGCCTTCATCGGCGGCGGCGGGTGCAGGGGTCTCGCTGGCGTGTTCGGCAGCCGCCTGCGGCGCTGCAGCCGGGTCAGGCGTGGTGCTCGCCGCGGCTTCGGCCGGCGTGGAGCCGGTCATCGGCGGCGGTGCATCCGCCGCGGGCTCGGCCGGCGGTGCCGGCTGCGAACAGGCGGCCAGCAGCAGGGCCGGAATCAGGAAGGCAATCTTGCGCATGCGCGGGCTCCATCGAATGAATGCCCCGATGGTAGCGCCGGGCCACGCCCGGCGTGTTTGCCATGGGTGAGGACGCCCGGCATGGTCCGGCGCCTCACTGCCAGTAGATCCACGCCATGCGTGGATGCTCCACCGGTGGTTCCGGCCGGTGCGGTCAGGCCTTCAGCAGCTCGAACTGCACCGCTTCGCCAGCGGCCGACGAGGCGCACACCCACACGTCAAACTGGCCCGGCTCGGCGCGCAGCACGCCGTCGCGGCCGGTGAATGCCAGCTGCTCGCGGGTCAGAGTGAAGCTCACCTCGGCCGACTCGCCCGGCTGCAGGGCGACCTTGCGGAAGTCCTTCAGCTCGCGCACCGGCCGCACGCGGCTGGCCACGCGGTCGTGGATGTACAGCTGCACCACTTCCTCACCGGCCACGGCGCTGGTGTTGGTCAGCGTGGTGGTCACGGTCAGGGTGTCGTCCCAGCCCAGCTGGGCCGCGCTCAGCTGCGGCACGCCGTAGGCGAAGGTCGCATAGCCGATGCCGTGGCCGAACGGGTACAGCGGCTCGTTCGGAATCTCGCGCCAACGTGCCTTGAACTCCGACATGGTCGGCAGTTCCGGGCGGCCGGTACGCGGGTGGTTGTAGAAGTACGGCTGCTGGCCGGACACCTGCGGGAAGCTGACCGGCAGGCGGCCGGACGGGCTGTAATCGCCGAACAGCACATCGGCAACGGCATGGCCGGTCTGCGTGCCCAGGTACCAGGTGACTGCCACGGCATGGGCATTGCGCACCGCGCCCTGCAGGGCCAGCGCGCGACCGTTGCGCAGCAGCACCACCAGCGGCTTGCCGGTCATCGCCACGGCCTCGGCCAGCGCCTGCTGTGCCGGCGGCAGGGTGATCTCCACGCGCGACTGCGCTTCACCGCTGTAACGCTGCGGTTCGCCCAGTGCCAGCACCACCACGTCGGCGCGCAGCGCAGCGGCCACGGCCGCTTCGGTGCCACCGGGAATCGCCGCTTCCAGCTCGCTGCCCGGCACGACTTCCAGCAGCGCTTCATCGCCGATGGCCGCGCGCACGCCGGTTTCCAGATCCACGTAGCGCTGCTTGTCGCCGAACAGGGTCCAGCAGCCTTCGATGTTCTCGCGGTCCTGCACGAACGGGCCGATCAGGGCGATCTTCTGCCCGGTCTTCTGCAGCGGCAGCACGTTGTCGCGGTTGTTCAGCAGCACGATCGAACGGCGCGCGGCATCGCGCGACAGCTCGTCATGCGCGGCGATGTGCGAGGTGTCCGCTTCGCGCGCCGGGTCCAGCGAACGGTACGGATCGTCGAACAGGCCGATGGTTTCCTTCAGCCACAGGATGCGGCGCACGCCTTCATCCAGCACGGCCATCGGCACGTCGCCGCTCTCGACCAGGCCCGGCAGGTGTTCGGCATAGAAGCCGCTCTGCATGCTCAGGTCCAGGCCGGCGGTGAAGGCCTTGGCGGTGGCGTCGCGGTCGTCGGCGGCATAGCCGTGCGCGACCAGCTCCATGTCGGCGGTGTAATCGGAAATCACCACGCCCGGGAACTTCCACTCACCGCGCAGGATGTCGGTCAGCAGTTCGGCGTTGGCGCTGGCCGGCACGCCGTTGATGTCGTTGAACGAGGACATCACGGTGATCGCGCCAGCGTCGAACGCGGCCTTGAACGGCGGCAGGTGCACGTCGCGCAGGGTCTGCGGCGAGATGTCCACCATGTTGTATTCCATGCCGGCCATCACCGCGCCATAGGCGGCGAAGTGCTTGGGCGTGGCCAGCAGCGAATCGGCCGCGCGCAGGTCGCCGCCCTGGAAACCGCGCACGCGGGCAGCGGCAAAGGCGCAGCCCAGCACCACGTCCTCACCGGCACCTTCGGCGCCACGGCCCCAGCGCTGGTCGCGGGCGATGTCCACCGCCGGTGCGTAGGTCCAGTGCAGGCCGGCGGCGGTCGCCTCGACGGCGGTGGCACGGGCAGTGCGCTCGGCCAGGTCCGGCTCGAAGCTGGCAGCTTCGCCCAGCGGGATCGGGAACACGGTACGCATGCCGTGGATGACGTCGGCGGCCAGGATGACCGGGATGCCCAGGCGGCTCTCTTCGGTGGCGACCTGCTGGATGCGGCGGCCCAGCTCGGCGCCCACGCCGTTGAACAGCGAGCCGACCTTGCCTTCGCGCACCTGCTGCAGCACCTGGTCGGCGTTGCGCACGTTGGCTTCCGGGTTCACGTCCGGGGCAAACGGGCGGACCATGTCCGCGAAGACACCCAGCTGGCCGACCTTTTCCTCGACGGTCATCTGGGCAATGAGGGATTCGATGCGATCGGAGGCCACCAGCTGTCCTTATGAAAACGTTTACAAGCCCGGCATTCTAGCGTTCCCGGGCCATTTGGCGAGAGGTTTCGTCATTCAGTTTCGTGCGCCCGCCCACAGTCTGGGCGGCCCATACGGGGGCGGACGCGAGGGTGGAGCTTACTCCGACCCGGCCAGTGAGCGCTGCCCCGCCATCAACATGGCGTCGCTGGAGGCCTGGAACACCCGCAGGCCAAAGGCCGGAAGAATCGCCAGCAGGTGGTCGAAAATGTCCGACTGCACCCCTTCATAGACCGCCCAGGTGGTGCTGCGGGTGAAGCAGTAGACCTCCAGCGGCAGGCCCTCGGTGGTGGGCTGCATCTGCCGCACCAGCAGGGTCATGTCGGTATGGACGCCGGGGTGACTGCGCAGATAGCGCTCCACGTAGGCGCGGAAGGTGCCCAGGTTGGTCACCCGGCGGCTGTTCACCTCGGCCACGCCCTGCTCGCGCAGGCGCCCGTTCCACTGCTCCAGCTCCTGCGCCTTGTCGCGCAGGTAATCGCCCAGCAGCGCGAACTGGCCCAGGCGCTGCAGCTCGTCCGTGCCCAGGAAGCCGACGCTGTGCTGGTCCAGGTACAGCGCGCGCTTGATCCGGCGGCCGCCGGCCTCCTGCATGCCGCGCCAGTTCTTGAACGACTCGGTCACCAGCTTCTTGGTCGGGATGGTGGTGATGGTCTTGTCGAAGTTCTGCACGGTGATGGTGTGCAGGGCGATATCGATGACATCACCGTCGGCATTCTGGCTGGGCATCTCGATCCAGTCGCCCAGGCGCACGCGGCCATCGCCACTGATCTGCACGCTGGCCACCAGCGACAGGATGGTGTCCTGGAAGATCAGCATCAGCACCGCGGTGGCTGCGCCCAGGCCGGTTACCAGCGGGCCGATCTTCACCCCCAGCAGGGTGGCGACGATGGACAGGCCGGCGGCCACGAACACCACGATCTTGACCACCTGCAGGTAGCCCTTGATCGGCTTGTTGCGCGCATCGGGCTTGCGTTCGTACAGGCTGTTGGCCGCATCCAGCGCGTGCGAGAACGCCAGCGACACGGTCAGCACCGCCCACACGATGCACAGCTTGATGATGACATTGACCAGGCCGGGCGGCAGGTCGGGGATGAGGGCGATGCCCGAGGCGATCACCTGGCTGGGCACCACGTTGGAGAGCCGCGCGATCACCCGCATCAGGTGGCTGCCGCGCCCGGATTCCGCGCCGGGCAGGCGCTGCAGCAAGCGCCGCAGGCCGCGCACCAGAATGCGCTTGGTCACCCAGTTGGCCAGGCCGGCGGCGACCAGCAGCGCCGTGATCATCAACGCCAGGTAGGCGCCGGGATAGGGTTCCAGTGTCATCTGCAGCTGTTCCAGCCACTGTACCGCCACCACCGCATCCACCATCCTTCATCTCCTTCTTTAGTGCTGTTGGGGTTGCCGGCCAGCGGCCGGCACTACCAGGGCTTGCCGGCCAGCGGCCGGCACTACCGGGTCAGTCGCGCGAGCGCTCGATGATCACGCCTACCGCGCGCGCGCCGCGCACCGCACCGGGCTTGCTCAGCTTCAGGCGCAGCCACTTCACGTCGAACTCGTCCAGCACGATCTGCGCGCAGCGCTCGGCCAGGGTCTCGACCAGGCCGAATTCCGATTCGCGCACGAACTGTTCCAGGCGCTTGCTCACCGCCTTGTAGTTCAGGGTGTGGGCGATGTCGTCCGACGCCGCCGGACGGCGGTTGTCGAAGCCCATTTCCAGGTCGAACACCAGGTCCTGCCGGATCCGCCGTTCCCAGTCGTAGATGCCGATCAGGGCGTCGATCGTCAGCCCTTCGATGAAAACCTTGTCCATTGCGGTTACCAGCCGGAAAACAGGCGGCCATGGTAACGGCACGGCGGTGAGCCTGCCCGGAACGGGCGGCGGCGTGGGTGGGGCGGGAAAAACAAAGGGCCCTGCTAGCGGGGCCCTTTGGTACTACCGTTTGTCCCCGGGGGGAGCTGTTGAACAGCCGCGAGTCCCGGTGGCGCAGTATTTGAAATTGAAGCAGGTCAGGCCTGCTGATCAAGAGGCGATTACGACTATGCCGGTGCCTCAAAAGACAAAGGGCCCTGCTAGCGGGGCCCTTTGGTACCTCTCGTCGTCCCCAGGGGAAGCTGGAATCCAGCCGCGAGTCCCGGAGCACACGCCGCAAGGTTAGGAGCGCCTCCCAGACCCGTCAATTGGCAAATGCGTCACGGCAGACGACCGGGTGAAAAACCGAGCTGATCCATGAAAAAACACTGACGATCATGATGCCGTTTTCTGATGTTCCTGCCTCGTTCCCAAGGTCAAGGTAAAGCCACGTTCCCTGGGAGTGAGTTGATGAAGGAAAGCAGGATCCTGCAGGCAGCGCTATCCAGACAAAGATGGTCGACCTACGAGCGCATCGCTGCTCGTTGCGTAGCCGATCCGGCCACGCTCTATGCCTGGAACATGCAGATGTGTGCTGCTCTCCTGCCACCGTTGCACATCTGCGAGGTCGTGATCCGCAATGCAGCCGCTACGGCGCTGGTGCATCGCTATGGTCGATGCTGGCCCTGGCATCCAGCGCTGCTGCGCAGCCTTCCTGCCGAAGGCGCGCTTGCCTCGCTATGCGATGTCCGCGGCAGCGTCGGTTCTCCGAGGGATGTACCGGAGGTCATCGCCAAACTGCGATTCGGCTTCTGGCAGCAGTTGTTCGCTCGACGGTTCGAGCATTCGATCTGGGCCGGGACCATGAGCCTGGCGCTGCCACACGCACCCTCGGCGCCGCTGTCCGTCCTGCGTCGGTCCATCCATGCCGACCTCGACGGCATCCGCCACCTGCGCAACCGCATCGCCCACCACGAGCCCATCCTCGAGCGCGACATCGGTGCCGACCTGGCCGCGATCGGGCGGCTGATCCATGCGCGCTGCCCGCATACCCTGGGGTGGCTGCAGCGCCATGAACGGGCGACGACGGTGCTGGCGGCATCGCCGTTGGCGGGGCGCCCGTGATGCGTCCGCCGGGCGCGGCCCGGCGCTACCGGTTCAGACCGCCGGCAGGGTCGCCATGTCCCAGCGCGGGGTGACTTCCACCTTCGGTGGGTTGTGCTGGCCGGCCTGCAGGCGCAACGCGCCAGCGAAGGCGATCATGGCGCCGTTGTCGGTGCACAGCGCCGGGCGCGGGAAGCAGGCGCGGCCACCCAGGCGCTCGGCCATCTGCTGCAGGCGGGCGCGCAGGCGCTTGTTCGCGCCGACGCCGCCCGCCACCACGATCACGTTGGTGCCCGCCGCTTCCAGCGCGCGTTCGCACTTGATGGACAGAGTCTCCACCACCGCATCCTCAAAGCCACGGGCGATGTCGGCGCGGGTCTGTTCGCTCTGGTCGCTGTCGCGCCAGGCCATCAGGACCTGGGTCTTCAGGCCGGAGAAGCTGAAATCCAGCCCCGGGCGGTCGGTCATCGGCCGCGCGAAGCGGTAGGCGCCCGGCGTGCCCTGCTCGGCCAGCCTGGCCAGCTGCGGGCCGCCCGGGTAAGGCAGGCCCATCAGCTTGGCGGTCTTGTCGAAGGCCTCGCCGGCCGCATCGTCCAGAGTCTCGCCCAGCAGGCGGTACTGGCCGATGGCATCCACCGCCACCAGCTGGGTATGGCCGCCGGATACCAGCAGGGCCACGAACGGGGCTTCCGGCGGGTCGTCTTCCATCAACGGCGCCAGCAGGTGGCCTTCCATATGGTGTACGCCCACCGCCGGTACCTCCAGCGCCCAGGCCAGCGAACGGGCCACGCCCGCGCCGACCAGCAGGGCGCCGACCAGGCCGGGGCCAGCCGTATAAGCCACGCCGTCGATGTCGCCCACACCCAGGCCGGCCTCGGCCAGGGTCTGGCGCACCAGCGGCAGCAGCTTGCGGACGTGGTCGCGGCTGGCCAGCTCGGGCACCACACCGCCGTACTCGGCGTGCAGCGCGATCTGGCTATAGACCGCATGGGCGCGCAGGGCCGCGCTGCCGGCCAGGTCGGTGTCATACACCGCCACGCCGGTCTCATCACAGGAAGATTCGATGCCAAGGACTCGCATGCCTGCTATTATGACGCCCCTGCTGCCCCCTCGGGGGACGTGCAGATCTCACTGCTTTCGAACCCCGGCCCGCATTCAGGGTTGGACGCTTGCAGTTTGTTGATTCGCCGCTATAATGTGCGGCTCGCCGGGCGTGACCCGGTTCTACTGTGTCCCGGAGATTCCATGCCCAGCGTCAAAGTCCGCGAGAACGAGCCCTTCGAGTTTGCTCTTCGCCGCTTCAAGCGCACTTGCGAAAAGGCCGGTGTGCTGGCCGAAACCCGCAAGCGCGAGTTCTACGAAAAGCCGACCCAGGAGCGCAAGCGCAAGGCCGCCGCTGCTGTGAAGCGTCAGCTGCGCCGCTCGTCGCGCGACGTCACCAAGCGTCAGCGCCTGTACTGATCGGACGCATCTTCATTGCGACGGGCTTGCCTGTCGCAGTGGAGCCGAAGCCGGCACGCGCAAGCGTCGCCGGCTTTTTGCGTTTCCGGGTTCGGGCATCCGCCCCTGCCCCACCACCACCACGAGGTTCCTCATGAGCATGAAGCAGCAGCTCACCGACGACATGAAGGCCGCCATGAAGGCGGGCGAGAAGCACAAGCTGGGCGTGATCCGCCTGATCAACGCCGCCATCAAGCAGAAGGAAGTGGACGAGCGTGTCGAGCTGGATGACACCGCCGTCATCGCCGTGCTGGACAAGATGGTCAAGCAGCGCAAGGACTCGGTCACCCAGTTCGTGGCCGCCAGCCGTGAAGACCTGGCCGAGATCGAGCGCGCCGAGATCGTGGTGATCGAAGCCTACCTGCCGGCCAAGATGGGCGAAGCCGAGATCGTGGCCGCCATCCAGGCCGCCATTGCCGAGACCGGTGCCACCGGCGCGGCCGACATGGGCAAGCTGATGGGCGCACTGAAGCCCAAGCTGGCCGGCCAGGCCGACATGGGCCTGGTGTCCAAGCTGGTCAAGCAGCAGCTGTCGTAATCCAGCGTTTCATCCGGTAGCGCCGGGCCATGCCCGGCGTTTCCCAATGTCGCCGGGCATGGCCCGGCGCTACCTGTGTCTGTCTGCTTCACCACGCCTTCGACCCCCGGCTGTTACAACAGCCGCATGGTTGAACCCGCGTCCCCTGTCCCCGTGAATCTACGCAAATACGTCCAGCGCCTGCAGGACAGCTTTCCCATGGCCGTCGGCAAGCGCTTCGTCGAGATCGACGTGCTCACCCAGGCCGCCTCGGTCTCCTTCTACGCCCTGCTCTCGATGGCACCCCTGCTGGTGCTGCTGCTGTGGCTGACCGCCTCGCTGTATCCCCCCGCGCAGCAGGCCCTGGTCGAACAGATCAGCGCCGCCGCCGGCAGCAGCGCGGCCACCGTGGCCGAAACCGTACTGAAGAACGCCGACAACCAGCCCGATGTCGGTTCGCTGGCCGGGCTGTGGAGCACCCTGCTGCTGTTCATCGGTGCCACCGCCGTGTTCGCCCAGCTGCAGAACGCACTGAACCTGATCTTCCGCACCAGCGGCGAGCGGCTCGAGGGCATCAAGGCCTGGCTGCGCAAGCGCGTGTTCTCCTTCGGCGTCGTGCTGGCACTGGGCTTCCTGCTGATCCTGTCGATGACCGCCACCACCATGCTGCAGGTGGCCTTCGCGCAGTTGCCGTCCATCCTGCCGGCCATCGGCTATCTCACCAGCCTGCTGCTGTATGCGGTCGGCTTCGCTTTCATGTACCACTACCTGCCGGACCGCCGCGTGGCCTGGCGCCAGGCCTTCATCGGCGGCGTCATCACCTCGGCGCTGTTCGCGCTGGGCCGCTATGGCATCGGCGTCTACATCGCTACCGTCGCCCCCGGCAGCGCATACGGTTCGATGGGCGCGCTGGTCATCTCGCTGGTCTGGATCTACTACGCCACCGTGGTGTTCTTCGTCGGCGCGCTGATGACCGCGGTAATCGACGAGCGACTGCGCGCCCGCACCCACCTGGCCGCTGCCGGCATCGATCCGGCCAACGCCGGCCCACTGCCCGGCAGGGAGTAAACTAGGCGGATTGATCGTCCGCCTCGCGTGGCCCCTGGCCGCGCCCCTGCCCTGTTGCCCATGGCCCGTATCCCCGACGCATTCATCGACGACCTGCTGGCCCGCTCCGACATCGTCGAGGTGGTGGGCAGCCGCGTGCCGTTGAAGCGCCAGGGCAAGGAATATGCAGCGCGCTGCCCATTCCATGACGAGCGCTCGGCCTCGTTCACGGTCTCGCCCACCAAGCAGTTCTATCACTGCTTCGGCTGCGGCGCGCACGGCACCGCCATCAGCTTCCTGATGAACTACGACCGCCTCGAATTCCTCGATGCGGTGGATGAACTGGCCAAGCGCGCCGGCATGGAAGTGCCGCGCAGCGAGAACCCGCGCAACGCCCAGCAGCAGGACGACAGCCGCGAGCTGTATTCCGCGCTGGATGCGGCCACGAAGTTCTTCCAGAAGAACCTCGAAGGCAGCGAAAAGGCCCGGACCTACCTGGACGGCCGCGGCGTGGACGAGGAAAACCGCGTGCGCTTCCAGATCGGCTACGCACCGGACGGCTACAGCGGCCTGCGCGACGCGCTGGGCAAGGACGAGCGGCGGATGAAGCTGCTCGACCGCGCGGGTCTGTTCTCCAAGAACGACCGCGGCCACGTCTACGACAAGTTCCGCGACCGGGTGATGTTCCCGATCTTCGACCGCCGTGGCCGTGTCATCGCCTTCGGCGGCCGCGTGTTCGAGAAGGACGACGGCCCCAAGTACCTCAACTCGCCGGAAACCGCGCTGTTCCACAAGGGCCGCGAGCTGTACGGCCTGTGGCAGGTGCGCCAGGCCAACCAGAAGATCGAGCGGTTGATCGTGGTCGAGGGCTACATGGACGTGGTCTCGCTGTTCCAGTTCGGGGTCACCCAGGCGGTGGCCACGCTGGGCACGGCCACCACGCCGGACCATGCCGAGCTGCTGTTCCGCAATGCGCCGGACGTGTTCTTCTGTTTTGACGGCGACGCCGCCGGCCGCCGTGCCGGCTGGAAGGCGCTGGAATCGGTGCTGCCGCGCATGAAGGATGGCCGCCAGGCGTTCTTCCTGTTCCTGCCCGACGGCGAAGATCCGGACACCATCGTGCGCAAGGAAGGCGCCGAGGTCTTCAACGACCGCCTGAAGCAGGCCACGCCGCTGTCGCAGTTCTTCTTCGATGAACTGACCCGCGAGATCAACCTCGGCACGCTGGACGGCAAGGCGCGCCTGGCCGAGCGGGCCAAGCCGATGCTGGCGCAGATTCCCGATGGCGCCTTCGGCGACCTGATGAAGCAGCAGCTGGCGCAGCTGACCGGCCTGGGCGGTGGCACTGGCGCGGCCGCACGCGCGCCGATGCCGCAGCGCGCGCCGGCCCGGCAGATCCAGCCCATCGCCAAGCGCAGTCTGGTGCGTGGTGCGATCGCCGTGCTGCTGCAGCAGCCGTCGCTGGCGATGAGCCTGGGCGGCAAGCACCACTTCCAGGGCCTGCGCCTGCCCGGCGTGGAGCTGCTGCTGGAACTGCTGGGCCTGGTCGAACAGCGCCCGGACATCAGCACCGGCGCCCTGCTGGAACACTTCGATGGCCGCGAAGAACAGGCCTCGCTGCATACGCTGGCCGCGCAGACCATGCCCGGCGACGAGGCGATGTGGACCCAGGAACTGCACGACGCGGTGGCCCAGCTGGAGAAACAACTGCTGGTGCAACGTCTGGACGAGCTGTTGGCAAAGCAGCGCCAGCAGGGCCTGGACGATACTGACAAATACGAACTGCGCGAACTGCTGAAGGCCCGCGCCACCCTGCGCCTGTAGCGGCAGCCCCACACACGGAGAGAGCATGCTGCTGCGCCTGACCTGCCTGCTGTTGCTGTCACTCTGCACGACCCTGCCCGCCTGGGCCGGGGACACTCCGCTCAATGAAGTGCGCCCCGGCCTGTATGCCGGCGGCCAGCCCAGCGCTGCGCAACTGCAGTCGCTGGCCGCGCAGGGCGTGCGCACCGTCATCGACCTGCGCCAGCCCGGTGAGGACCGGAGGTTCGACGAAACCGCCCAGGCCGAGGCGTTGGGCCTGCGCTACGTGCGCATCCCGGTGGCCGGCGCCGACGGCCTGGATGCGGCCAACGTGCGCGCGGTGCACCAGGCACTGCAGCAGAGCCAGGGCCCGGTGCTGCTGCACTGCGCCTCGGGCAACCGTGCCGGCGCCGTGCTCGGCCTGGTCAACGCCCGCTACGAGCATGCCAGCCCCGAGCAGGCCCTGCAGCTGGGCCAGCGCGCTGGCCTGACCTCACTGGAAGCGGCCACCCGGCAACGCCTGGCCGCACCCGTTTCCCATCCCTGACCCCCTGTAACGAGGAGCCTGCCCACCATGACCCGCTGGTGGTCGCGCCTGCGACCGGACAACTTCACAATCGCCCTGCTGTGCACCGTCGGCCTGGCCTCGCTGCTGCCGATGAAGGGCGCCGCCGCCATCGTGCTGGACGATGTCACCACCGTCGCCATCGCCGCGCTGTTCTTCCTGCATGGCGCGCGCCTGCCGCGCGAGTCGATCATCGGCGGCATGCTGCACTGGCGGCTGCACCTGACCATCCTGGCGTGCACCTTCATCCTGTTCCCGCTGCTGGGCCTGCTGTTCAAGCCGCTGTCGGGCTGGCTGCTGACGCCTGAGCTGTACATGGGCGTGCTGTTCCTGTGCACCCTGCCCTCCACCGTGCAGTCGTCCATCGCCTTCACCTCGATGGCACGCGGCAACGTGCCGGCAGCGGTGTGCAGCGCCTCGCTGTCGAGCATCCTCGGCGTGTTCCTCACGCCCCTGCTGCTGACCGCACTGGCCGGTACCTCCGGCGGCGTGCATGACCCGCTGCATGCCATCGGCGGCATCATGCTGCAGTTGCTGGTGCCGTTCGTGGCCGGCCACCTGCTGCGGCCGTGGATTGCCGGCTGGGTGGAAAAGCAGCGTGCGCTGCTGCGCTACACCGACCAGGCCACCATCCTGCTGGTGGTGTACTCGGCCTTCGGCGAAGCCGTGACCGAGGGGCTGTGGAGCAAGACGCCGCTGCTGTCCCTGTTCGCCGTGGCCGTGGTGGCCGCCGTGCTGCTGGGCATCGCCATGCCGCTCATCACCTTCCTGGCGCGCCGCCTGCACTTCAACCGCGAAGACGAGATTGCCATCGTGTTCTGCGGCTCGAAGAAGAGCCTGGCCACCGGCGTGCCGATCGCCAAGGTGCTGTTCGCCGGTGGCAGCCTGGGCGCCATCGTGCTGCCGGTGATGATCTACCACCAGATCCAGCTGATCGTCTGCGGCGTGATCGCGCAGCGGTATGCGAAGCGCGCGCCCTGACCGGGCGCGCGGGTTGTTGCGGGGAACCCCATCCACGCATGGCGTGGATCTACTGTAGAGCCGAGCCCATGCTCGGCTGATTGCCGCCGCTAATCTACGATGGCCGCGGCGATGTCATGCAGCACTCGGGCGTTGCGCTCCACATCGCTGCCCGGCTCGCCCGTGGCAATCAGGCTGTAGGTCTTGCTGTCTCCCGTCCAGGCAAGTTCAACCCGGGTACGGCCGGCACCATCCACGACCTTCCCGAGGTTAGCGGGCTTGCCGTTCACCTCGGTGTTCTGCGCCTCCGCGATGACCTCGATCTGCATGCCCGCAGCGAGGAAGTTGTTCTCGCTGAACTCCACGATGCCGACACCCTCCAGCCGGTAAAAGCGGCTCAAGCCCGAGGACTGTCCTCCATCCAGTCTGCCACTGGGCTCCATGCCGATCAGCTTCGCCGGTCCCAGCAGACTGCCTTCCAGCCTGCTGGGTGGCTGCGGCAGGCGCTGGCGTAGTTCCGACGCCGAACGCTGCGTGCGGGGCAAGGCAGCCAGCACTTCGGCCTGCGTTGGGATATCCCCTTCTGCAGCCTCCATGACACTGTTGGATCGCTCGATGTCAGCGCGAAGCCGCCGCTTCACCTCCTCGGGGGCATCGAGGTCTGCCAGTTTCACCACCTGGTAGCTGCCCACGCTGGCGGACGATCTTCCCATTGCCGCGGCCTCCTGCATTGCAGCCTGCATGGCGCGTTGGTGTAACCAGCTCCCTACCGCATCGGGAGCTGGTTCATTCTGGGATGCTTGGGCTGACATGGAAATCGCCAGCGAGAGTGCAATAGAGCAAAGACTCTTCATGATGTTCACCACTCCGAAAGTTGGCAATCGACCGCACTCGTGGATTGCGTAAATACGCGTCCGCCCAGCACCCATGTGTGATATCCGTGAACAACCATTCGTTCTGGATCACTGCCATCACCTGCGTAAAATCGCCAGGAGTACAGTCCGTTGTTACGCGCACCGAAAACATGCTTCGGCTGAATGTTCCCAAGTGGAACGTGCCTGGTTACGGCCGACCCCTGAAAATTGCGAAACTGGGGCCGTTCATAGGTCACGGATTCGTTAATGAATCCAACGCAGTTGGCGCGACTCAGTGCTTTTACTTCTGCTGCCGCATTACCCGCCAGGCACACAAGTGCAACACCTAGAATGATGGGCAGAGAGAAATTGCTTCTCATTGATTGCTCCACAGAAATGCGAGTCATCTCGCCAGTCCTGTGTATCCACTTTGGATCGCCCCGCCGGGCGAGGCAGTGCGAATCCGTGACCCATCGCTCGTCGCAAGGTGGCAGCACGGCAATTTCTTACAGCGTAACAGCTGGATTACCTGGCAAAGTGTGGACCCCAGCGAGTGGAACCCGACATTGAATGCACCGGCTTTGGCAGGAACTTCATCCACGCATGGCGTGGATCTACTCCAAACCGGGGATGGCGTGAACCCGCAGTAGATCCACGCCATGCGTGGATGGGGTGCCTGCCGCTACGGGTCCACCAGCGTGCCAACGCTCAGCTGCGGCATCCATACCCACAGGTCGTACTCGCGGCCGGCGTGGGTGTTGACCTCCGGCGCACGCGCGGGCCGTTCGAGCAGGGCCAGCGCCTTGCAGCGGTCCATGCATCCCCAGAAGTGGCCGCGCAACGCTTCCAACCGCACGCTGTAGATATCCAGGTCGCGCAGTGCCGATGCCATCGGCTGGGTCTGCATTTCCGGCGGAGCATCGGCGGGGCGCTGCAGCATGGCGTGGACATTGCCGGTCAGTACGACCATGCATGCGCCCTCGGGCAGGCGCCGGTACAGGCGCCGTAGTTCGGCGGCCATGCGGTCATCGCGGGCCTGGCTGCCGCCGTCACTGTGATTGACGTCGTAGCCAACCAGCTCGATCGCGCGGCCCTGTGCCTTCAGCGCGCGCAGATCTTCGATCATCGCCAGCATGTCGCGGCTGCGACGCCCATCGTGCTGGTCATCGCGCACGGTCCAGAACGCGCGGCCGTGCAGGCGCTGGCGTGCCGCGGCCCCGCCATCGGAAGCCAGGTAATCGCGCAGCGTGGGGTTCTCGGCACGCGGTAATTCCAGCGCCAGCAGAACTGGCGCGCCGTCGCGGCTGTAGTCGTCCACCAGCTGGCGCACCAGCAGCGGGGTCTCGCGGGTGCCGTGGAATTCGCCCAGCACCAGCAGGCGGTGGTCAGCGGCGTGCTGGCGGATCTGCGCGGCAGTGTCGTCGGCATGCGCGCTCACGGCGACGCCCAGCGCCAGCAGCAGCGCGGTGGTCCAACGGAAGATCGAATGCATCCCTGCTCCTTCCTTTCCTTGGGGTCAGGAACAGCTATGGCGACGCCGCAACCGCGGTTCAAGTAGATCCACGCCATGCGTGGATGTTCCGGCGATCAGCCGAGCATGGGCTCGGCTCTACAGTAGATCCACGCCATGCGTGGATGTCCGCGCGATCAGGCAGCCCATTACAACCAGGGCAGGATCCAGTGATCCACCAGCAGGAACGCGAACAGCGCCATCAGGTACACGATGGAGTAATGGAACATCTTCATCGAGAACAGCTCGTCCGGCGGGTTCAGCATGCGCCAGGCGTACCAGAGGAACACGGCGTTGAGCACGATCGCGCCGCCCAGGTAGAACGGGCCGCTCATGCCGACCAGGTACGGCACCACGCACACCAGCGCCAGCACCACCGAATACACCATGATCTGCTTGCGCGTGTGCACCACGCCATGGGTGACCGGCAGCATCGGGATCTTCGCCTTGGCGTAGTCCTCGCGGCGGAAGATCGCCAGCGCCCAGAAGTGCGGCGGGGTCCAGATGAAGATGATCAGCACCAGCAGCGACGAGTACGCCCAGTCCGACGAACCCTGCATGCCGGTGATCGCCGCCCAGCCCAGCATCGGCGGCATCGCGCCGGCCAGGCCGCCGATGACGATGTTCTGCGAGGTCGCACGCTTCAGGTACACGGTGTAGATCACCGCGTAGCCGATCAGCGAGGCGAAGGTCAGCACCGCGGTGATCCAGTTCACCCACAGCAGCAGGATCGCCATCGACAGCACGATCAGCACGCTGGCAAACACCAGCACCTGCCACGGCTTGACCTTGCCCACCACCAGCGGTCGCCACGAGGTGCGTGCCATCTGCGCATCGATGTGCGCATCCAGCAGCTGGTTGATGGCGGCGGCGGCCGAAGCGGCCAGCCAGATGCCGAGGAAGCCGAGCGCACCGGCACGCACCTGTTCCCAGCTGGGCACGCCCGGAATGGCCAGGACCATGCCGACCAGGGCGGTGAAGACGATCAGGGCCACGACCTTGGGTTTGGTCAGGTCCCAGTACTGGCGGTAATTGGAAAACATGGAATCAGTCCGGGGCACGCAGGCGGGCCAGCAGGCTGACCAGTACGAACAACAGGGCGACGGCCACGCCGTTGTGGGCCACGGCCACTTCCAGCGGCAGGGCCAGCTTCACGTTGAGGATGCCCAGGGTGACCTGCAGCACCAGCAGCGCCACCAGCGCGCTGGCCCAGCCACGCATGCTGGGCACGCGGAACAGGCGCAGGCCCAGCCACAGCAGATAGGCCGCCACCACGATCGCAAACAGGCGGTGCGCCATCTGGATGGCGATGCGCGAGGCGCCATCCAGCACGCCGCCTTCGTAATCCACGCCGATGCCACGCCACAGGGTGAAGCCTTCGGCGAAGTTGTGCTGCGGCCACCACTGGTTGGCGCAGCGCGGGAAGTTGTCCAGCGAAGCGCTGCCGCCACCGCAGGCCAGCGCCGCATAGTTGGCGCTGACCCAGCCACCGAGGGCGATCTGGGTGACCAGCACTGCCACGCCGATGCGCAGCAGCCACTTCAGCTTGGGCGCTTCGGCCAGGGTGATCGGCAGGTGGGTCGCACGCCAGGCCATCCACACCAGCAGCGCGAACATCAGCATGCCGCCCAGCAGGTGGCCCATCACGACGATGGGTTTCAGCAGCAGGGTCACGGTCCACATGCCCAGCAGCGCCTGGAAGATCACCACGGCCAGGGTCAGCAGGGCTGCGCGCGCCAGGTCGATGTTGCTCCAGCGCAGGGCCGCCAGCAGCAGGATCGCCTCGCCCACCAAGGCCAGGGCGCTCGCAGTGCCGTGCCAGCCCATCATGTACAGCGGTATGCCGGCGGCCACCAGTACGCAGGCGGTCACCACCGCCGTGCTTCCGAAGCGCCGCTTGCGGGTGGCCAGCAGGGCCAGGGTGAGGATCTCGATGCCCAGCGCGCCGGCCAGGAAGCGGTGAACCTGCTCGCGCCAGGCCTTGTGGGTTTCCAGCGGGCGGATCTCGGCGGCGGGGTGGCCGATGGTTTCTTCCACGTGCTGCGGCCAGGTGGCCTGGCCATAGCAGGTCGGCCAGTCCGGGCAGCTCAGGCCGGCATCGGACAGGCGGACGAAGGCACCGAACATGATCGTGCTGGCGGTCATGATCATGGCGAACCACGCCAGGCGGTGGAAGTTGCGATGCAGCGCCGGACGCGCGGAAAGGCTCATCAAACAGGACTCACTTCAGTTTCAGCAACGTGGCCATGTCCTTGCGCAGGCCCCCCAGGTCGGAACCGGGGGCATGGCGCATGATCACGAAGCCGTTCGGATCGATCACGTAGACCGGCAGTCCCGCCGGATCATCGACGCCCGGCAGGGCCGCGCGCAGGGCTGGCGACGGGGCCAGCGGCCGCAGCGCGGGCAGCGAGGCGATCGACGCCGGTGGCGTTCCCAGCCACAGGATCTCGACATTATCGGCGTTATGGCCGAACAGCTGCCACACCTTGCCCAGTCCCTGCGACAAAGTGACGCACTGCGCGTCACAGGCGCCGGCGGGGGCGACCAGCAGGCGCCAGGTCCGCGCTTCGGGGTTCCAGGGATAGGCCTGGCCGTTGGCCAGGGTCGGTGGCTGCTGGCGCAGGTCCACCGGCGGCTCCAGCAGCTGGCCGGCATTGCGGTGCGCGGTCGGCTGCCAGCCGGTGAAGCGCAGCACGGCGGCCAGCGCCATCGCCCCGAAGAACACGGCGAACAGCAGCACCAGGGTCCGGCGGCCGGAACCGCGCGCCTGCGGGGACGTAGCAGTGTTCATGCGGGGCATTTTCTCACGGTTGGGAAAGGGATGCCGGTAGTGCCGGCCGCTGGCCGGCAGCAGGAAACCGGGGGATGCCGGCCAGCGGCCGGCACTACCGGGCCATGGGGCGCTTCCTGCGGCGCTCCAGCACCAGGGCCACCACCAGCACGGTCAGGGCCAGGCCGAACCACTGCACGGCATAGCCCAGGTGGCGCTGTGGCGGCAGCGTGTTCGGCAACAGGTCGAGGTCGCGCTCATCGCCGAACGGCAGGGCCGGGTCCAGTCGCAGCACCCGGTCAGGCAGCGCGGCCAGCCCCAGCGCGCGGGCCAGGCCGTCGGCCGGCAGGCGGCTGGCCAGCCAGCGCCCGGCCTCGCCGGTGGGCGACAGCGCCGGCCCCAAGGCCAGGCCGGCCGCGGGCGGCGGCGCCAGCAGCCCGCGTACCGCCACCGGCGAAGGCGGCGCCGGCAGCTGCGGCAACGTGCGATCCGGCGGCAGCGCGCGCCAGCCGAGGTCGACCAGCAGCACGCTGCCGCCGTCACTCTGGAACGGCCGATAGATCTTCACCCCGGCACGGCCATGGCGCATCTGGTTGTCCAGCAGCACCACCCCGGGCAGGAAGCGGCCATGGTCGGCCACCCCATGCAGCGCACCGGGCGCTGCCAGGGCCTGCGCCAGTGGCAGCGCCTGCGCCGCCGCGGGCCCCTGCGCATCCAGCATCGCTTGCTTGGCGTGCATGCGCTGCAGCTGCCAGAACCCCAATGCGGTGAACGCGGCCATCGCCAGCACCGCCATCAGCCAGCCGATCACGCGCGTGTGCTGGCGCATCATGACAAGTCCGCGCAAACGCGGTCAGATAGGCGCATCCATCCTGCCCTCGAGCCGCGCATGAGTGATTCGCTGAAGACCCTGCTGGTAATCGCGTTTCTGATCGTCATCGTCTGGAATCTGGGCGCCGGCCTGTATTACCTGCTGGTCGACCGCGGCCAGACCAAGCGCACGGTCAACGCACTGACACGCCGCATCGGGGTGTCGGTGGCCCTGATCGTACTGGTGATCGTGTGCATCTACATGGGCTGGATCAAGCCGCACGGCATCGGCGGCTGAGGCCGCCGTGACCTGCGCGGTCAAAGCACGTAGACGAACATGAAGAGCATCAGCCACACCACGTCGACGAAGTGCCAGTACCACGCGGCGGCTTCGAACGCGAAGTGGTTGTCGCGGGTGAAATGGCCCTTGGCCGAGCGCAGCCACATCACGATCAGCATGATCGTGCCCAGCAGCACGTGCGCGCCGTGGAAGCCGGTCAGCATGAAGAACGTCGAACCGTAGATGCCCGAACCCAGGGTCAGGTTCAGCTCCTTGTAGGCGTGGATGTACTCCTCCGCCTGCAGGGTGAGGAAGCCCAGGCCGAGCAGCACGGTCACGCCCAGCCAGACCAGCAGCTGGCGGCGGTTGCCGGCCTTCAACGCATGGTGGGCGATGGTCAGGGTCACGCCGGAGGTCAGCAGGATCAGCGTGTTGATCAGCGGCAGGCCCCAGGCCGGGATGGTCTGGAACGCACCGCCGATGGCGGCCGGCCCGTTGGTCGGCCAGCCTGCGGAGTAACCCTGCCACAGCAGCTCGTTGGTCATCACCCCGCGGCCTTCGCCGCTGAGCCAGGACAGGCCCAGGTTGCGGGTGTAGAACAGCGCGCCGAAGAAGGCCCCGAAGAACATCACTTCGGAGAAGATGAACCAGACCATGCCCATCCGGAACGAGCCGTCGACCTGGCGGTTGTAGTGGCCGGCCTGCGATTCGCGCACCACGTCGCTGAACCACCAGAACAGGGTCAGCACCAGCATCGCGATGCCGATGTAGAAGGTCCAGCGCCCCCAGCTGGCATCGTTGAGCCAGCTGGCCACGCCGACCATGGTCACCATCATCGCGATGGAGCCCACGAACGGCCACCGGCTCTGGGCCGGGACGAAGTACACGTTGGCGTCGGTCGGTGTCTGGGCCATGTCGGTATCCGGGTCAGGGAGCGGCGTGCGCGCCTTCCGAGGTGGCGGCAGGTGCCAGCCGGTCGGACAGCGCGTCGTTGCGGTAGAAGGTGTAGGACAAGGTGATCGTCCTGATTTCCGGCGGCAGGTCCGGATCGACGATGAAGCGCACCGGCATGTCGCGCTTCTCGCCGGCCTGCAGCGTCTGCGCGGTGAAACAGAAGCATTCGGTCTTGCTGAAGAAGCCCGACGCGCGCGCCGGTGCGACGGAAGGCACCGCGCTGCCGACCACGGCGTTGGCGCTGTCGTTGCGGGCGAAGTACAGCGCTTCGTTGAGTTCGCCCGGCACCACGTCCATGGTCAGCTGCTCGGGATGGAACGACCACGGCAGCCGCGAATTGACGCCGCCATCGAACTCCACGCGCACGGTCCGCTTGCCGGCCGCAGCGCCGGTGCTGGCCTCGCTGCCGGGGCCGCGCTCCAGGCGCACGCCGAAGACCTTCTCGCAGGCGATGCGGTACAGCGGCACCAGCGAGAACGTCAGCAGGAACACCGCCACCGCCACGCCGATCAGGCGCGGCAGCCCGGCACTGCGGGACGGAGCGGTGGCCGGCGCCTCGCTCATCGGCCGATCACCCCGCTGAGGATGAAGCCGACGTAGACCAGCACCGCGATGGCACCGACCCACAGGGCGGTGCGCCTGGCGCGCTGGCGTTGCTGGTAGAGCTGACCGTTGGTCGGCTGCATCTCGCCAGTCGACCAACGGTCGACTCTACCGGTCGGCTGCTCTGCGCTGTTGTAGAGCCGACCGTTGGTCGGCTGCTCTTCGCGAGTCGACTGACAGTCGACCCTACCGATCGGCAGCGGGCTCTCGTTATGCATGCCCCACCTCAATGCGTGATGTCGTCATGCGCCAGATCCCCCGGGCGGATGGTCGGCGGCGTGGTGAAGGTGTGCGCCGGCGCCGGCGACGGCAGCGTCCACTCCAGGCCGCGCGCACCTTCCCAGCTGCGCGCTTCGGCCTTCTCGCCGTTGCGCAGCGAGGACAGCAGGATCGCGGCCATCATGAACGGCGTGGCGAACATGCCGAACGCACCGATCGAGCTGATCAGGTTCCAGTCGGCGAAGGCCACGCTGTAATCGGGGATGCGGCGCGGCATGCCAGCCAGGCCGAGGAAATGCTGCGGGAAGAACAGCAGGTTGACGAACACGATCGACCACCAGAAGTGCACCTTGGCCCACTTCTCGCTGTACATGCGCCCGGTCCACTTCGGCCACCAGTAGTACACCGCGGCGATCAGCGCGAACACCGCGCCGGTCACCAGCACGTAGTGGAAGTGGGCCACCACGAAGTAGGTGTCGTGGTACTGGAAGTCGGCGGCCACGATCGCCAGCATCAGGCCGGAGAAGCCACCGATGGTGAACAGGATGACGAAGGCCACCGACCACAGCATCGGTGCCTCGAACGTCAGCGAGCCACGCCACATGGTGCTGACCCAGTTGAACACCTTCACGCCGGTCGGGATCGAGATCAGCATGGTGGCGAACATGAAGTAGATCTCGCCGCCCAGCGGCATGCCCACGGTGAACATGTGGTGGGCCCAGACGATGAACGACAGGAAGGCGATCGCGGCGGTGGCGTACACCATTGCCTGGTAGCCGAACAGCGGCTTGCGGCTGAAGGTCGGGATGATCTCGCTGACCACGCCGAAGGCGGGCAGGATCATGATGTAGACCTCGGGATGGCCGAAGAACCAGAAGATGTGCTGGTACATCACCGGGTCACCGCCACCGGCGGCGTTGAAGAAGCTGGTACCAAAGAACTTGTCGGTCAGCAGCATGGTCACTGCACCGGCCAGCACCGGCATCACCGCGATCAGCAGGAAGGCGGTGATCAGCCAGGCCCAGCAGAAGATCGGCATCTTCAGCAGGTCGATGCCCGGCGCACGCATGTTGAGCACGGTGGCGATGATGTTGATCGCGCCCATGATCGAGCTGATGCCGGCGACGTGGATGGCGAACACGCTGAAGGCCACGTTGTAGCCGCCCTGCAGCGACAGCGGCGGGTACAGCGTCCAGCCACCGGCCGGCGCGCCACCGGGCAGGAACAGGGTCAGCAGCAGCAGGCTGAAGGCCACCGGCAGCAGCCAGAACGACCAGTTGTTCATGCGCGGCAGGGCCATGTCCGGCGCGCCGATCTGCAGCGGGATCATCCAGTTGGCCAGGCCGACGAAGGCCGGCATCACGCCGCCGAAGATCATCACCAGCGCATGCACGGTGGTCATCTGGTTGAAGAACTCGGGCTTGACGAACTGAAGGCCCGGCTGCGCCAGCTCGGCCCGGATCACCACGCTCATCGCCGCACCGATGATGAACATGATGAAGCTGAAGCCCAGGTACAGCGTGCCGATGTCCTTGTGGTTGGTCGAGAAGAACCAACGCTCGAAGAAACTCTGGTGGTGGTGGTGATCGTCGTGCCCAACTGCCGAGTGCGCCATCGCAAAACACCTCTCAGAATCGGTTGTCGCCACGGCCGCGAACGGCCGCGGGCTTTACATCACGCGCCGCTGGCTGCGGTGGCAGGGGTATCGCCGGCTTCGGCCGCCGCCGGTGCGGCCGGCGCTGCCGGCGCCTCGCCTGCCGGTGCCGCCGGTTCGGCCGGTGCCGCAGGCGTGGCAGGCGCAGCCGGTGCCGGCTTGCGCTGCGCCAGCCACTGCTTGAAGTCTTCCTTGGACACGGCCTCGACCACGATCGGCATGAAGCCATGGTCCTTGCCGCACAGTTCGGCGCACTGCCCGCGGTACACCCCGGGCTGCTCGATGCTGGTCCAGGCCTCGTTGATGAAGCCGGGGATGGCGTCCTGCTTCCAGCCCAGCGCCGGCACCCACCAGGCGTGGATCACGTCGTCGGAGGTGATGACGAAGCGCACCTTGGTGTCCACCGGAAGCACCAGGCGGTTGTCCACGTCCAGCAGGTAATGCGGGTGGCTTTCGCGGGTGGGCACCACGCCACTCTGCCGCACGCGGTCGGACTCGCGGTCCAGGCGGCTGGTGAAGGTGACGTTCTCGCCGAGGTATTCGTACTTCCACATCCACTGGTAGCCGGTGACCTTCACCGTCATCTCGGCATCGCGGGTGTCGTACATCTTGATCAGGTTGGCCGTGGCCGGCCACGCCATCACGATCAGGATGATCACCGGGATCACCGTCCAGATCACCTCGGCCTTGGTGTTGTGGCTGAAGGTGGCGGCCACCGCGCCCTTGGATTTGCGGAACTTGAAGATGGCGTAGGCCATCGCCCCGAACACGATGACGCCGATCACCGTGCAGATGATCAACGACAGGTTGTTCGACTCCCAGGCCAGGCGTGAGGTCTGGGTCACCCCCTTGCCCATGTTCAGCTGCCACGGCTTGGGATCGGCGGCCTGCGCCCATGCCCATGCCGGAACCAGTCCCCCGGCCACCAGGCTGGCGACCGCTGCAACGCACTTCGTGCCCCACCTGCTGCTTTGCTTCATTGCCTAGACCCTTAGCGTCGTCGGTTGCCGCCATCGCTGGCGGCGAGCAAGCCTTCAAGCATTTCAGCGAGCGTCTGGCGTTCGGCCGGCGCGAGGAAACTCCCCACCTCCACCTGCCGTCCGCTGGATGCCAGCCGGACCCTCTCGTCGTCGGTGAGCAGGCGCACCCAATGGGGGTGGGCCCGGAACACCGGCGATCCACCGGGTACGGGGATGACCTCCACGCACGCCGGCACGACCCGGATCTCCTCCTGCCGTTCACCGCTGCGCCACAAGGCGCGCAAGGCGGCTGCCAGCAACAGGCTGTACAGCAGCGCGAACAGGGGGGCGAATGCATTGCCGGCCAACCACCCGAGGGCGGAGACCAGCCACATCGCACCCGACAACACGGCAAACAACAGGATGAACTGCCGGGCATCGAGCGCCCGTGGGGGACGCAGCCGCAGCTGCGTACCTGACCCATCCGGAGCTGGAAGCACCTCGATCATGTCGCAACCGCGTTCCTGCCGCGGGAAACGTCTCGATGGTAGCCCCGCCCTCTCACCGGTAGCAAGGGTCCATTCACACTTTTTCCCATGTTGCAATACAGCATGACCCCGGCGGCGCGAATGACGAATTCAGCACAAATCCTGTCGAGCTTGCTGAACACGCTGAATCCACCACCGCTAGGGGCTATCAGCCCTCTACAAAGGTGTCTGCGGGGCACTTCCGCAGGGCGCAAAAATGATTAAAATCGCCAAGTTTTCCACTGGCCGGATCGGCATGAACGCACCCTCCTCCTCCCCTGCCGCCCACGACGCCCCGCGTCCGGGCGCGCTGCTGTCGCCGGAACTGCCGGCGTCCCCCAACCCGTTCCGCCAGGCCATCACCGATGCCTGGTTGAAGGACGAGGCCAGCCACGTGCGCGAGCTGCTGGCGCAGGCCCGGCTGCCCGCCGAGGAGCAGGCCCGCGTGCAGGCGCTGGCCGCCGACCTGGTCGGCCGGGTGCGCGTGCGCGCCAAGGACCAGGGGGCAATTGAAGCCTTCATGCGCCAGTACGACCTGGGCAGCGAGGAAGGCGTGCTGCTGATGTGCGTGGCCGAGGCGCTGCTGCGCATTCCGGACCAGGACACCGCCGACAAGCTGATCCGCGACAAGCTGGCCGACGCCGACTGGGAAAAGCACCTGGGCGGCAGCGACTCGGTGCTGGTCAACGCCTCCACCTGGGGCCTGATGCTGACCGGCAAGCTGGTGCAGATGAACGACGCCACCCGCGCCGACGCCCCCAGCGCCTTCAAGCGCCTGGTCGGCCGCGTCGGTGAGCCGGTGGTGCGCCTGGCCGTGCGCCAGGCGATGAAGATCATGGGCCACCAGTTCGTCATGGGCCGCACCATCAGCGAAGCGCTATCGCGCTCGCACAAGGGCGACAACGCCAGCTACCGCTACTCGTTCGACATGCTGGGCGAAGGCGCGCTGACCATGAAGGACGCGCTGCGCTACCTGGAAGACTACCGTCGTGCGATCCACGCCATCGGCGGCGATCACAAGGCACGCGGCGGCCGTCCCGACGGCGACGTCAACAACGCCCCGGGCATCTCCATCAAGCTGTCGGCGCTGTACCCGCGCTACGAGCACGCCAAGCGCGAGCGCGTGCTGACCGACCTGGTGCCGGGCGTGCTGGAACTGGCACAGCTGGCCAAGAGCTACGGCATCGGCTGCACCGTCGACGCCGAAGAGTCCGACCGCCTGGAACTGTCGCTGGACATCATCGAACAGGTGTTCGGCGATGCCTCGCTGGCGGGCTGGGATGGCTTCGGCGTGGTCGTGCAGGCCTACCAGAAGCGCACCCCGTACACGATCGACCACCTGGCCGACATGGCGCGCCGCGCTGGTCGCCGCCTGCAGGTGCGCCTGGTCAAGGGCGCCTACTGGGATGCCGAGATCAAGCGCGCGCAGATCGAAGGCTACCCAGGCTACCCGGTGTTCACCCGCAAGCAGAACACCGACGTGTCCTACCTGGCGTGCGCCAAGCGCCTGTTCACCCATGCCGACGCGATCTACCCGATGTTCGCCACGCACAACGCGCACACCATCGCCGCGGTGCGCAGCATCGCCAACGGTGGCGTGTACGAGCACCAGAAGCTGCACGGCATGGGCGACGACCTGTACGCCGAAGTGGTGCCGGCCGACCGCCTGGGCCTGCCCTGCCGCGTGTATGCGCCGGTCGGTTCGCATGAAGACCTGCTGCCGTACCTGGTGCGCCGCCTGCTGGAAAACGGCGCCAACTCCAGCTTCGTCAACCGCATCACCGACGAACGCGTGCCGATCGCCGACCTGATCCGCGATCCGGTCGAGATGGTCGCCTCGTTCGCCTCGATCCCCCACCCGAAGATCCCGCTGCCGGTTGACCTGCTGCGCAGCCAGAACCACGACAGGAAGAACTCCATGGGCGCCAACCTCGCCAACGACAACGAACTGCGCGCCCTGGCCGAGCAGATCAACGCGGCTGTGAAGCCTTGGCAGGCCGCTCCGCTGGTACCGGGTGCCAACCCAACCGGCGCTGCGCTGCCGGTGGCCAACCCGGCCGACACCCGCGAGGTGGTCGGTCAGTGGCTGGCCGCCGATGCCGCCACCGTGCAGAAGGCCCTGGCCAATGCCGTGTCCGCACAGCCGGCCTGGAACCGCACCCCGGCCGCCAGTCGCGCCGCCATCCTCGAGCACGCCGCCGACCAGCTGGAAGCGCGCATGCCGGAATTCATGGCGCTGTGCGTGAAGGAAGCCGGCAAGAGCCTGCCCGACAGCATCGCCGAAGTGCGCGAAGCCGTGGATTTCCTGCGCTACTACGCCAAGCAGGCGCGCGAGCAGTTCAGCCACGCCGAGAAGCTGCCCAGCCCGACCGGTGAATCCAACGAACTGCAGCTGCACGGCCGCGGCGTGTTCGTCTGCATCAGCCCGTGGAACTTCCCGCTGGCGATCTTCCTGGGCCAGGTGGCTGCTGCACTGGCCGCCGGCAACAGCGTCATCGCCAAGCCGGCCGAACAGACCAACCTGATCGGCTACTACGCGGTGAAGCTGCTGCACGACGCCGGCGTGCCGGCCGAGGTGGTGCAGTTCCTGCCGGGCGACGGCGCCACCGTCGGTGCCGCGCTGACCGCCGACCCGCGCGTGGCCGGCGTGGCCTTCACCGGTTCCACCGACACCGCCCGTGCGATCAACCGCGCGATGGCCGCACGTGACGCCGCCATCGGCGTGCTGATCGCCGAGACCGGCGGCCAGAACGCCTTCATCGCCGACTCCTCGGCGCTGCCGGAACAGCTGGTCAAGGACGCGATCGGTTCGGCCTTCACCTCCGCCGGCCAGCGTTGCTCGGCCGCGCGCGTGCTGTTCGTGCAGGACGACATCGCCGACAAGGTGATGACCATGCTGGCTGGTGCGATGAAGGAACTGAAGGTCGGCAACCCCGGCCTGCTGTCCACCGACGTCGGTCCGGTGATCGACGCCGATGCGCTGAAGATCCTGCAGGACCACGCCGAGCGCATGGACCGCGAAGCGCGCCTGATCGCCGCCGCCGAACTGTCGGCTGAAGCGGCCAGCGGCACCTTCTTCGCACCGCGTGCGTATGAACTGAAGGACCTGGGCCAGCTGCAGAAGGAAGTGTTCGGCCCGGTGCTGCACGTCATCCGCTGGAAGGGCGACCAGCTGGATGCAGTGATCGACCAGATCAACGCCACCGGCTACGGCCTGACCCTGGGCGTGCATTCGCGCATCGACGAGACCGTCGATCGCATCAGCAACGGCGTCCATGTCGGCAATGTCTACGTCAACCGCAACCAGATCGGTGCGGTGGTCGGCGTGCAGCCGTTCGGCGGCCAGGGCCTGTCCGGCACCGGCCCGAAGGCTGGCGGCCCGCACTACCTGCTGCGCTTCGCCACTGAAAAGACGGTGACGGTGAACACCACCGCTGCCGGTGGCAACGCCTCGCTGCTGACCCTGGGCGACTGATCGCCTGCGTCATGCAGTAAACGAAAAACCCCGCGAAAGCGGGGTTTTTTGTGCCATCACGCCACCACGCTGAACCGGTGGTCCGCGCGCTCGGCCAACGCGTCCTGCACCCGCGCGATGCGCGTTTCCAGATCGCCTTCCAGCAGCACGTACCCGACACCCCGCGCCTGCAGTTCGCGCACGTACCATGCATGCTGCTGCGCACGGAACGACTCGCCCACCCGCGTGCCATCCTGGTCGAACGCAATGTCCGGCGCACACAGGAACAGCAGGTCGTAGGGCCGCAACGCCGCCTGCAGCAGCGCCTGCGGGGCCGTGCCGAACATCCAGCCGCTGTAGCCCAGGGTCACCAGCGGCGTGGTATCGCAGAACAGCCAGCGCTGCGCCGCCAGCGCGGCCGCCTCCTCACGCCGGGGCTGCTCCTCGGCAATGCGCAGCAGATCCTGCGCCTGCAGCTCACCGCCCTGCGCTTCCCACAGCGTGCGACCGTACTCGGGCACCCACTGCGTACCCATGCGTTCGGCCAGCACGCGCGCCAGCGTGGTCTTGCCGGTGGACTCGCCGCCGATGAACGCCACGCGCTGCACGTAGGCCGCGTACACCTCCGCTGAAAGACTCTGCCGGTGCGTATGCGGATCGGCGCGCAGCACGGTGCCGCTGGCCTGGCCGACATCGAGGCTGCGCTCCAGCCGCTGGTGCTGCACCGGCGCGTTGAAATGCCCGGCCAGCGCAGCCGCGAAGCCATCGCCGTAGTCCTCGCCGGTGAACACCGCCTGCACCGGCCCACCGAACAGGTGCAGGCACAGCCAGGCGGTGAAATCGCGCTGCGCCTGCTCGCTGTCATCGTCCCGTGGCAGCACGCGCGGTGGCAGGCCGTGCAGTTCGCAGAGCGCCGCCAGGCGTGCATCGTCCAGCACCGCAACCGTCGCCTGCGGGAAGCGCGCACGCAGCCAGCGCTCGCGGCGCGCGGCGCTGTAACCGGCAAAGCCGGGCTGCGACCAGCTGATCACCAGCAAGGCCCGGCAGCGGGAGGCCGCAAAGTCGATCAGGCGTTCGTGGCCGCGGTGCAGCGGACAGAACTTGCCCACCACCAGCCCCCGCTCGACGCGCTCAGGCAGCGGCATCGGCCGCCCCGGCCTCGGCACGCATCAGGTTGCGCCAATGGCGCAGCGCCACCAGCGCGTTGATCCAGAAGCCGATGTAGAGGATCGAGGTCAGGTGCAGGCCGCGGCTGTAGTACAGCGGCACGGCGATGGTGTTGACCAGCAGCCACACCCACCACGATTCCAGCTTGCGGCGCATCATCAGGATCTGCGCGATCACGCTCAGCACCAGCACCGCCGAATCGATGTAGGGCGCGTAGGCATGGGTGAGGCGGGTCAGCATCCAGCCGTAGGCAACGGTGGCCACCACCGCCAGCGGCAGCAGCCAGGCCCACGCCCGCGGGCGCACCGGGGTGATCGGCAGGGGCGCGCCGTGGTCGCCGCGCAGCCACTGCCACCAGCCCAGCACGCTGATGGCGATGAAGAAGAACTGCAGCACCATGTCCGCATACAGGTGCGAACGCTCGAACACCGCCGCGAACAGGGCGCAGCCGACGATGCCCATCCACCAGGTGTGCACGTTGTTGCGCCCGGCCAGCAGGATCGAGCCGGCGACGGCAATGTTGGCAGCCAGCTCCAGCTGGAAGTTCGGATCGGTCAGGTTCATGGCGCCATTGTCGTTGATCCGCGCGGCGAACGTGGATGGCACAGGTACCCGTTCCGCGCACGCCATGCGTAAATGCTGCATGTAGATCCACGCCGTGCGTGGATGGGCCTTACACGCGGGCCATGAAGGCTTCCACCGGCCCGCCCTCGCATTTCCAGTCCGCATACACGCCCACCATCCCGCAGTCGGCGCAGCGGCAACCGATATAGAGCCAGCGGACGTCCTGCGTCCCCTCATACAGCGCCACGCCGCAGTGGATCGACAACGCCGCGTTGTCGCACATGCAGACGTGCTCATCCAGATTGGCGTCGGCCAGGTACTCTGCGCTGTCGAACATCAGGTGCGATTCCCCGCACGCCACGCAGTCGCGGCGAGCAACCCCTTCCACCTCGTCGTCAAACAGATGGAACCGGGCCGAACCGCAGCTGCACAGCGCCGCGCGGAACAACGTGGCCGGGTAGCCCGCCGCCCTGCTGTAGTTGCCGATCACCGCGGCGATGTCGCCGTCCTCGTCGCCGTACCAGTACTTGCCCTTGCGCGTGAGCGCCATCGTTGCCTCCAGCAGGAATCCATCCACCGTGATTGTGCCTGTGCGGTAGATCCATGCCATGCGTGGATGGCTCATCCCACAAAAAGAAAGCCCCGCTTGCGCGGGGCTCCCTCGTGCTGCTTCAGGCCGGAGCCTGGATCAGAACTTGTACTGCATCGAAGCGGCCAGCACGTCGCCGGACACCTTGTACTTGCCGGTCACGGTGTTGCCGGTGGCCGAGGTCGAGGTGATGTTCGGGTCCTTGGTGAACAGGTGGGTGTAGCCCACGCTGTACTCCATCTTCTCCGAAGCGGCGTAGGTCAGGCCCAGCGACAGCCACTTGCGGGTGGTGTCCGGCACGCGCACGTCACGGTGGGCGTCGGTGGTCGGGGTCTGGTCATACGCCACACCGCCACGCAGGGTCAGCTGGTCGTTCAGGCGGTACTCGGTACCGATCGACGCGAAGGTGGTGTCGCGGTAGTTGAACGGCAGCACGCTGTCCGGCTGGTTGGAGTCATAGTCGACGGTGACCTTGTCGAACTTGCTCCACGCGGTGCGCGAAACGTCGGCCATGATCTTCCACTGGTCGTTCACGCGGTGGCTGACGCTGACCGTGGCGCTGGCCGGCAGGGTGATGGTGGCGCGACCGTTGCTGTCGATGAAGGTGCCCGGGGCAGCCTGTGCCAGGAACGCGGCGGCAGCCGGGGTCATGGTGAAGTCAGCCTTGCCGTCGGTGATCTTGTGCTCGACTTCCGAGCGGTAGCTGAAGGCGATGTTGGTGCCTTCCACCGGGCTGACGGTCATGCCCAGGGTGTAACCCACGGACACTTCGTCACCCTTGATGCGCAGGTTGCCATCGGCCGAACCCGGCGAGAAGCCGAGCTGGGCGGCCTGGGCGGCAGCCTGGCGGGCAGCGGCAGCGGCCTGGGCCGGGGTGCCACCGGCAGCCAGCACGGCGGCCGAAGCACGCTGCTGGGCGCTGGCGTTGATGGCGGTACCGGCGTCGACGGCGCTGGTCAGGTCGACGTTCAGGCGCTCGGCGAACACGCCGACACCGAACGACAGGTACGGGTTGATGTCATAGGAGAACGCGACGCCCAGGTCGATCGCCTTCAGGTCGGTCTTCACGCCGTTGTAGCGGCCGACCCAGTCGGTGTCGTATTCGGTCTTGAAGCCGAACGGCACGGTCAGCGATGCACCGAAATGCATGTTGTCCTTCTCGCCGAACGGCACGTGGAAGTACGCGGCCGGGACCGGGGCGATCATGCCGGCGTCGCCGCCGTTGCCGCCGGAAATCGGGGCGCCGTTGCCGTACTGGCCTTCGCCGCGGAACTTGGCGCCGAAGCTGATGGCGCTGACGTCACCCTGGAACTGGGTGCCGTCGAGCAGGCGCATCGAGGCCGGGTTGGTGGCGACCACCGAGGCATCGCCTTCGGCGGAGGTGGAGCCGGCGAACGCACGGCCCAGGCCCTTGGCGCTGTTTTCCTTCAGCTGGAAGGCAGCAGCATTGGCATCGGCGGCGGCCAGCGCACCGGCGACGCCGACGGCCAGCAGGGTCAGTCGGGCAATGGTGGAAGCAGTTTGCATCGTGTTCTCTCTCCGGTAAGCGGTGATGGTGCTCTGAGTGCGCCTGCGCCTACCGGACCCGCAGAGGTCCGCCAGAACGCGCCGGATTCCCCTCCCGACATACGACGCCGTATGCGAGTATTACCCAGAGCCGTTAATGAAACAATAACAGCAGCGGCCGTATTTCCGTTGCGAAAACTGAACAGGCGCCACGCCCGCGCATAGTCCCGGCACGCTAGGCTAGCGCCCATGTTCGTGTCTCTCCCGTCCCGCAAGAAGGCCACGCTGCGCTGGGCTACACCCGTGCTGTTTGCGGCACTGTGGCTGGCGTTCCTGTGGTCGATCTCGCGCCCGGGGGACGCCCGCAACAGCCTCTGGCTGGACTGGGGCGCCCTGTCCACCGGCCTGACCCACCCGCTGGACTGGTGGGCGACCCTGCAGGACGGCAGCGTGCTGCGGTTGTTCACCGCCCTGTTCCTGCACGCTGACTGGTCACACCTGCTGGGCAACCTGGTGTTCCTGCTCATCTTCGGCCTGCCCGCCGAACGGGTGCTGGGGCCCTGGCGCCTGATGCTGCTGTTCCTGGTAGGGGGCGCGGTGTCCAACCTGGTGGCGATCTACACCATGGGCAGCCCGGACCAGATCATCATCGGCGCCAGCGGCGCGGTGTCGGCCATGATCGGCGCCTACCTGGCGTTGTTCCCGGCCGCCCGGCTGGGCGTGGTCATCCCGCTGGGCCTGTTCCTGGAGTTCGTGCGCGCCCCGGCCTACCTGCTGATCGGCGTCTGGGCCGCACTGCAGGTGGTGTTCGCCCACATCGGCCCGAGCTTCGGCATGGTGGCCTGGTGGGCGCACATCGGCGGCTTCGTGTTCGGCCTGCTATACGGCGTGTACGTGCGCGCGGCCATCGCCCGCAAGCTGCGCAAGCGCCACGGCTTCTGACCTGCGGGTAGTGCCGGCCGCTGGCCGGCTCCCCCTCAGCGGTTGCGGGCGCGGCTGACCAGCAACGTGTTGTGGTGGGTATCGAACACCAGCGTTGCGCCACCATCCAGCACCACGGCGTATTCGAAGAACGGCAGCTCGCCCAGCAGAGGCAGAAGCTCGCTCGCCTGCAGTGACCACACCGGCCAGGGCGGTGCGCACTCTTCGGAAACGATCAGCTGGATCTCTCCCTGCGCAGGGGCCAGCAGCTCCTCGAGCCGGGCAAGCCCCTGCATGCCATCGTCGTAGCAGGCGTGCACCTGCGTGGCCGGTGCGCCGTCCCACCAGAGAACCCGGTCGGGGGCGATACAGTGCCGATGCGCGAGCGCGTCCAGCCAAGGCCCGGCTACACCGGGCGCCCATGGCTCCCGGCCCAGCCGTCCAGCGATCAGGGTCGCAACGTCAGCGTCATCCATGAGGCGAGCTCCGTGTCGCCGGGCGTGGCCCGGCGCTACCTCAGGGCTTGGCCGGGGTTTCGGCCGGCTTGGCCGCAGGCTTCGGTTCGGGCTTCGGCTCTGCCTTCGCATCGGGCGTCGCCTCAGGCTTCGGCGCCGGCTTTGCCGCCGCGGCCTTCTCCGCCTCGGCCTTGGCCGCCTCCGCCTTCAGGCGCGCAGCCACCGAACCCGGGTTCTTCAGTTCGGCCAGGGCATCGTTGATCGGGGCATCGCCCGGCAGCACCGCGCCGGCGCGGTAGCCCTCGGTGCCTTCATCATCGCCACGCAGATGGCCCGGCAGGGTCGCCTCGCTGTAATCGCTCAGGCTGGCCGGCAGTGCATCTTCCTCCGGCGTCGGCGCCGGCTTCAGCTCCACGTCGGGCACGATGCCGGTGGCCTGGATCGACTTGCCGCTGGGCGTGTAATAGCGCGCGGTGGTCAGCTTGACCGAATCGCCGTTGTCCAGCGGCAGCACGGTCTGCACCGAGCCCTTGCCGAAGGTGCGGCTGCCGACCACGCGCGCGCGCTTGTTGTCGCGCAGCGCACCGGCCAGCACTTCGGATGCGCTGGCCGAACCGGCGTCGGTCAGCACCACCACCGGTGCGCCCTTCAGCAGGTCGCCCGGGGTCGCATCAAAGCGTGCATCGCTGATGCTGATGCGGCCACGGGTGCTGACGATGTTGCCCTTGTCGAGCAGGTCATCGGCCACCTGCACCGCAGCGGTCAGCAGGCCACCGGGATTGCTGCGCAGGTCCAGCACCAGGCCCTTGAGCTGGCCACCGGACTGCTTCTGCAGCTGCTGCACGTGCTTCTGGAAATCAGAACCGGTATCGGCCTGGAAGGTGCTCAGGCGGATGTAGCCGTAGCCCGGTTCGAGCATGCGGCTCTTCACGCTGGTCACGCGGATGGTCTGCCGGGTCAGGCTGACGTCGAACGGCTTGGGCTTGCCGTCGCGCACGATGGTCAGCACCACCTTGCTGCCAGCGGGGCCACGCAGCGGTTCGCTGGCATCGATGGCGCTGATCGGCTTGCCGTCGATGGCGATGATCAGGTCGCCGGCAAGAATGCCGGCCTTGGCCGCCGGCGTGTCGTCGATCGGCGAGATGACCTTCATGCTGGCGTTGTCCGGCTGCTGCTGCAGCTCCACGCCGATGCCTTCGTAGGCGCCGTTGGCCTGTTCGTCGAAGGCCTCGGCGTCTTCCTTGTTGAAGTAGGTGCTGTGCGGATCGAGGTCCAGCAGCAGGCCGCGCACCGCCGACTGCATCAGCTTGTTGTCATCGACCGGATCGACATAGGCGGCGCGGACCGCGTTGTACACCGAGACGAAGCGACGGATGTCTTCCAGCGGCACCTTCGAGGTCACCGCCTCCTCGTTGCTCGCTGCCTGGCCGGAGGTATCGGTGGCGGCCGGCGCAGTCTGCTGCGCCCAGGACAGCGCTGGCATCAGGGCCAGCAAGAGGGTGGCGGTACGGGCTGCGCGCATGGATCACTCCTGTCGACGGTGGCATCGTGCCCAAGGCACATTCCCCGATTATGCGCGAAGCGTAGCTAAATTCCCGTTGAATCCGGCCCTGCCTGCGGTGCCTTCGATTCAGCGCCGCTGCAGCCAGCTGTCCGGGTTGACCGGCTGCCCGCCACGGCGCAGCTCGAAGTACAGCGCGGTGACGCCCTGGCCACCGGAATTGCCGACCTTGGCCACCGCATCGCCACGGCTGACCCGCGCGCCGGCATCCTTCAGCAGGGTGTCGTTGTGTGCGTACAGGCTCATGTAGCCGTTGCCGTGGTCGACGATCAGGATCATGCCGTAGCCGGTCATCCAGTCGGAGAACACGACGGTGCCATCGGCCACGGCGGTGACGGTGCTGCCGGCCGGTGCGCCGATCAGCACGCCGCTGCTGGTGCGCCCGTCGGGCAGCTTGGCGCCATAGCGGGCCAGCAGGTTGCCGGACAGCGGCCAGCCCAGCCCACCCACCTTCGGCGCAGGCGCAGAGGCCACGGCCGGCGGCACCTTGGTTGGCGGCGGCGGGCGGCCTTCGGCCTTGGCCTGGCGTGCCGCCTTCTCGGCAGCGGCCTTCTCGGCGGCCGCCTTGCGCGCGGCGGCGCGGCGTTCGGCCTCGGCTCGGGCCGCCGCTGCCCGCAGGTTGGCCAGCAGCGTTTCCAGTGCCTTGGCATCCTGGCCGAGCGCCTGTTCCTTCTCGCGCCGGTCCTTGAAGCGTTCTTCCAGCGAGGCCACGGTCTGCGCGCGATCGCGGCGATCGGCGGCCAGCGTGGCCGCCTGCTGCTTCTGGTCGCGCTGCGCGCCCTGCAGGGACTGTCTGCGCTCGGCAATCTGGGCCTGCAGCGTCTCCAGTTCCTTCAGGTCGCCGGTGAGGGTGGCGATGCGCTGGGCGCGCTCGCGCTGCAGGTAACGGTGATACGCCAGGGCGCGGTTGGCATCGGCCACCGTGTCCTGCGACAGCAGCAGCTTGAGCGGGGCATGGTTGCCCAGCTGGTAGGCCGCACGCAGCAGCCCGGCCAGTTCGCGGTTCTGCTGGGCCAGGTTGGCCTGCAGGGTCGCGCGGCGCTGCTCGGCCTCGGCCAGGGCCTGGTTCTGCTCGCGCAGCGCGGTTTCGGTCTGTGCCAGCACCCGGCCGCTGCGAGCGACCTTTTCATCCGCATCGCGCAACTGCCGCGAGGCCTGCCCGCGCTGGCCCTCGATCTGCCGGCGCTCCTGCGCAACGCCCTTCAGTTCGGTGCGCAGCTTCTGCAGCTTGCGCTCGGCCTCGCGGGTCGAGGCGGTCTGCGCACTGCCCGGCAGGGGAACCGCCAGCGCCAAGGCCAGCCCCAGCAACAGGCAACGCCCGGCGCGGGCAGCGGCGGTGTGATGTCGGCGTGAGGGGAAGACGTTGTCGCGCAAGGGCTTTCCAGTGACTTCAGGCAGTTGCAGGGGGTGCCCGGGAATGGTGACATCAACGCACGCGGCCTGCCAGCCGCACAACAACGAGGTCCCCCATGAAAACGCTCTCCATTCCGCTGCTGTTGGGCGCGCTGCTGGTCGCCGGCCCACTCGGCGCGCAGGACAACATCAGCAAGGTCAACGGCAGCATCAGCGCCGATCCGGGCCAGCGCTACGGCAAGCTGGACACCGTCAACGGTGGCATCCGCGTCGGTGATGGCGTCGAGACCGGCAGCATCGACACCGTCAACGGCGGCGTCACCGTGGCCGACCGCGCACACACCGGCAGCATCGAGACGGTCAACGGCAGCGTGCGCCTGGGCCGTGAGGTCATCGCCCGCGGCGATGTCAGCACGGTCAACGGCAGCATCTTCAGCGACCACGGCAGCCAGATCGAAGGCGGTGTGGAAACGGTCAACGGTGGCATCGGCCTGGTCAACAGCCGCGTGCGCCAGGACGTGGAGACGGTCAACGGCGACATCACCGTGGGCATCGGCTCGCAGGTCGGTGGTGGCCTGCGCGTGCGCAAGCCGAACTTCAGCGTTTCGCTCACCGCCAGCCGCAAGCCGCGCGTGATCATCGGCCCGAACGCCGTGGTCGAAGGCGCCCTGCTGTTCGAACGCGAGGTGGTGCTGTACGTGCACCGCACTGCGCGCGTCGGGCCGATCACCGGTGCCGAGCCGATCCCGTTCGACACCGATACCGCGCCGGCGGACTGAGTCCCCGGCGCTGCAGTACGGGGAATGTTCCCCTTCACCGGCCGCGCCCGGCGTGGCCATCCCTCGTGTATCCAGGAAACGACGATGCCCCGCAAACTCCTCCTGTGCCTGGCCGCCGCGGCCGCGCTCAGCGCCTGCAAAGGCGAAGACACTTCCACCCCGGCACCGGCCGCCAGCCCCGACGCTGCGGCCGCCCCGGCGGCCCACACCTTCTCGCCCGGCATCAACGCCGCCGACTTCAGCGAGATGGTCAAGACGCTGGCCTCGGACGAGTTCGAAGGCCGCGCCCCGGGCAGCAAGGGCGAAGAGCTGACGGTCAACTACATCCGCGACCAGATGCAGCGCATCGGCCTGCAGCCGGGCAACGGTGACAGCTGGTTCCAGGACGTGCCGATGACCGAGACCACGGCCGACGAATCGACCGTGCTGAAGATCACCCAGGGCGGCAAGACCACCGAGCTGAAGTTCGGTACCGACATAGTGGTGGGCACCCGTACCGGCCAGGCCGAGGTGAAGGTCGATGCCAGCGACCTGGTGTTCGTCGGCTACGGCGTCGATGCGCCGGAACAGAAGTGGAACGATTACGCCGGCCAGGACTGGAAGGGCAAGACGGTCGTCATGTTCGTCAATGACCCGGGCTTCCACGTCGACGACGAGAAGCTGTTCGACGGCAAGCGCATGACCTATTACGGGCGCTGGACCTACAAGTTCGAGGAGGCCGCACGCAAGGGTGCTGCCGCCGCGCTGATCGTGCACGACACTGCCGGCGCGTCCTATGGCTGGGACGTGGTGAAGAACTCCTGGGCCGGCCCGCAGTACGACCTGCCTGCCAAGGATGATCCGGAAACCCGCATCCCGGTGCAGGGCTGGCTGAGCGCGGAGGCTGCCAAGGCGCTGTTCGCCGGTGCCGGCCTGGACCTGGCGCAGGCCTACAAGGACGCCAGCAAGCGCGGCTTCAAGCCGGTGCCGCTGAAGGCCACGGCCGCCGTCGACCTGAAGAGCCAGATCGCGCAGAAGCAGTCGCGCAATGTGGTGGGCGTGCTGCCGGGCAGCAAGCGTGCCGACGAAGCCGTGCTGTACATGGCCCACTGGGACCACCTCGGCAAGCATGAAGGCGAAGAAGGCGACAACATCTACAACGGTGCCGTGGACAACGCCACCGGCGTGGCGGGCATCCTCGAAGTGGCTGAGGCCATGGCCCACCAGGATCCCAAGCCGGAGCGTTCGGTGGTGTTCCTGGCGGTGACCCTGGAAGAGTCCGGCTTGCTGGGTTCCAAGTACTACGTGGCCCACCCGACCTTCCCGCTGGACAAGATCGCCGGTGTGATCAACATCGATGCGATGTCGGTGGCCGGCCGTGCCAAGGACGTGACGGTGACCGGCTTCGGCAGCTCGGAGCTGGAGGACATGCTCAAGCCGCTGGCCGCCGCACAGGACCGCACCCTGCACGGTGAGACCTCGGTGCAGAGTGGCTTCTACTTCCGCTCGGACCACTTCAACTTCGCCAAGGCCGGCGTGCCGGCGCTGTATGCCGACGGTGGCGAGGACCTGCGCGACGGCGGCGTCGAAGCGGGCCGCAAGGCGGCTGCCGATTACGGCAACAACCGTTACCACGGGCCGAAGGATGAGTTCGATGCCAGCACCTGGAAGCTGGATGGCACCGTGGAAGACCTGGAGCTGATGTACGGCGTGGGCAAGGAACTGGCCGGCGGTGATCGCTGGCCGAACTGGTATGAAGGCAATCCCTTCAAGGCCGCCCGCGACGAGATGATGAAGAACAAGGCTCCGGCCGCAGCAAAGTAGAGTCGAGCTTGCTCGACTGACCAGTGTTGAGGTCCAGGCGGCGCCCCACGGGGCGCCGCTTTTTTTTGTCGGTAGTCGCCAACCTTGGTTGGCGCCTTGGTCGCGAGCGGAAAGCATCCACGCATGGCATGGATCTACCGGACGATGCAACGCCATCGGGTTGCCGGCCAGCGGCCGGCACTACCGCATTATCTGCGCGCAAAGAAAAACCCCGCTGCGTCAGCAGCGGGGTTTTGGGTGTAAACCCTGGCGATGACCTACTCTCGCATGGCTTGAGCCACACTACCATCGGCGCAGCTGCGTTTCACTTCCGAGTTCGGGATGGGATCGGGTGGTTCCACAGCGCTAATTTCACCAGGGAGACGGTTGCAGCAGCGCTTGCAGCGCCAGCTCGCGATCTTGCCCTTGGGGCGGAAGGTACCCGGAAAAGCGATGCCTTCACTTAATAAGAAAAAACCCCGCTGCGCAAGCAGCGGGGTTTTTGGGTATAAACCCTGGCGATGACCTACTCTCGCATGGCTTGAGCCACACTACCATCGGCGCAGCTGCGTTTCACTTCCGAGTTCGGGATGGGATCGGGTGGTTCCACAGCGCT